>JALVEG010000464.1 GCA_027031145.1 Saprospiraceae bacterium
CAACTCCCGCCCATAAACCGATATAGATATTGCCTTTGCTATCTTGAAATAATTTTGATGTTCTGTTGGAAGCAAGTTGATATTTGCTCTTTTTCGATTTGTCAATATGGTCTATCCGGATAAAATCTTCATTCAGAATATCGATGCCGTTATTTTTTGTTCCTACCCAGATTTTCCCGTCATTTGCCTGCATTATTGTAGTGATATTGTCAGATGAAAGTGTTTTGTTATCGCCGTAAATATGAAAAGCCGTACGGAATTTATTCTTATAAGGGCTAAATTTGCACAAACCTCCCATAGTACCTATCCAAAGATTACCGGCATTGTCTTTAAATAAATCAAACACATAGTTGGAAGACAAAGACCGCTTGTTTTCATCGGAGTGGACGATGGAATATAGTTTGCCGGAAGCTCTATCCAAAATTTTCATACCTATCCCGTTGGAAATCCACAATTCATTTTCATTAAAATCTATCAAATCAAAAGTAGAACCTCCAAGGTATTTTGAAAACACCTCTTTTTCTCTATCAAATTGATACAAACCGTCAATTCCTGCAATCCAAAACACACCGGTTTTATCAATATAATATTTTGTAACATCCTTATCTCTTTTGCGTGTTTTATTGGCAGGATCTGCTTTGTAATATGTAAATTTCCCTTCTTTTTTCGCAAATTTGCAAGGATCTAATCCTCTGCCGCCAATCCATAGATTGCCTTGGTTATCATCAAAAATCCGGTGGTAATAATAGGTGTTAAATTGGATAGCCGGTTGATGTTGAAAAGTTTCGTGAGACTTTGTTAAGGGGTTGTATTTATGTAAAAGTCCGTCTGCCGTATCAAACCAAACAGTACTATCATTTTCACAATAAACAGACATAACAAATCTGCTTTTAGAATTCAAACTATCATTTTTAAAGGGGAATATATGTCCAAATCTATGATTAGAGGATTTGTAAATATCCAGTCCTCCATTACTGCCCATCCAAATCACACCCTTATCATCTTGTGCTAATGCGCAAACGATATTATCGGCTATTGAAGATGAGTCCTTTTTATTGTGAAAATAATTAGTGAACAGGTAACCGTCATATCTATTCAGTCCGTTTTCAGTTGCTATCCATAAATAACCTTCTTTATCCTGAAAAATCTTATTTATTCGATTATTTGATAAGCCGTTTTTGGTAGTAAAAATATCAAAACTGTAATAAGGAGCGTAATAAATCCCTTTTTGTCCGTGCACAGTGAACAAATAAAATAATAGCGATATGGTTAAAGCTTTTTTCAAAACCAAGCTTTAAGTTATAAATCTTCATAAAGATAATAATTAAATCAATGTAAATATATCAAAATGGTTTATTTTTTTTATGTAACTACTCAGGTGGAATCATTTTGATTGAAAAAAGTTTCTTTTTTCGCTATATTTCAGCTATTTTTTTTGACGTAGCTCCACTATGCCTTCAAAAAATAAGATTCATCTAGCAAAAAAATCATTTTTTTTCATCTCAAAAGCATCCACCTGAGTAGTTACTTTTTTATTAATTAGGAATTAGGTATAAAAAAATTCAAGACATCTGTCTCCCAAAGAATTAAGATGCCCCTAACTGTTTTCTATTGAGATATAATTAAAAGCCACGAATGCACGAATATTAAGAAATAAAACGATGATAATTAACTGTGATATTATACAAATAATGGTTCTTTGCCCCAATATATATCAATATCAAATCAGATATGCTGTTTTATAATAATCATTTGTATTTTATGCTGAAAATAGCACCAATAATTCTAACAAAAACTTCGGATATTCACAAGAACCTTTGCTTATATAAAAAAATAACTTTTATAAAAAGACAAGTTTATTGGAACTATAATTGAGTGTTTACACTTACTTTATTTTTATTCTATTCAGATTCCACCTGATAATAAGCATAAAAGCAAACTTTGTATAAAAAACCTTATCTATTCAAATATAAATTAATAGCTTCGGTTCGATTATTTACCTGCAATTTGTTATATATTTTATGGATATGCTGCTTTACAGTACCTGTTGAGATTTCCAATTTAACAGCAATTTCTTTATATAGTGTCTGCCAGAAAACCACCCAATTTCATCGTTTTTGAAGATTTAGCACAGGGATTATGATTTTTCAAATCACGAAAAACGCTCAAAATCTTCTAATTTAGATTAATTATAAAT
>JALVEG010000465.1 GCA_027031145.1 Saprospiraceae bacterium
ACAAGAATATCCGTATCACTATCACTATCCATATCCACCGGTTTAAAATTTTTTACATTTGCATTAGACAATATGATTTGTTCATTGCCAAATGAGCCGTTTCCTAAATTTTTATACCATGACAAGTTTTTGGTATTTGGTTGAGTTGCCACAATAATATCTATTAAACCATCTCCATCTATATCTTTTGTACTCAATTTCGAATAAATATCATAGGAAAAATTTTGTAAACTTATAGAATTTTGTAGGGTGTAATTCATTCCATCATTTGTAGAATATATAAGAATCATACCCCATTCAAAAGCTATGATTTCTTTATATCCACTCGGAATGACATCTGATACATCAACTGATGACTGGAAACCGGTGTAATATAAAGGTGTAATTTCAGTATAAGTATTATTTCCGTCATATATATAAATACGTGTTTCACCCCCATTATTTAAAACAATATCTAAATAGCCATCATTATTTGTATCTACTAATTTTATATTTGAATTGCCATTATCTATACCAATATTTGAAACATCTATAGAAATTTCTTGAAAATTATTTTGTCCGTCATTGCGGTAATAATACATTGAATTTTTACCAGATAAAACTGCTACCATATCCATATCTCCATCACCATCCATATCAGCTGCTTTATTTATAACAGCTGAAGAAGAAGGTTGGTTAATCACAAATGATTGGTTGAAATTGCCGTTGTTATTAACAAAAATTCTTTCTTCTCCAACACTTGACAATGATGTAATTACTTCAGGATATCCGTCATTATTAATATCACCGGTTTCAATATGCCAATCAAATTGATTTGTATAAATATCTATTCTAGAACCAAAATTGCCGTTACCGTCACTTGAATACCAGTATGTATCATTCAAGTCAGTTGCTACAACGTCCAAATTACCATCGTTATTTAAGTCCTCCACTCTTATATAGTAGGGACCGCCTATATCATCAACGATATGCTCATTCCAAGTACTGCCGGTGCCGTCCGTATTTTCATAATAGAACAATTTATCATTATCAACTCCTCCGGAAAAATAACCGAAAACAACGTCAATGTCACCATCCCCATCAAAATCACTGGTTTTAACATTTCTGGATCTTTTTGCGGCAATAAGATTGGCTGTCCCAAAAGTGCCCTGTCCATCGGTATTTTCATACCATACAACTTTCGGGTCAGAATAACTGGAGGTTGAGGACAATACATCCAAATCGCCATCACCATCTATATCTGCCGTAGTTACGTTATAGACAAAGTCTAAATCAATAGAAATAATTTGTTGCTGTCCGAAGTTGCCGGTTCCATCATTTTCATACCATGCCAATTTGTCATCATAGAGAGAAGCAGAAAGTAAGTCCAAATCACCATCATTGTCAATATCGGCAACATGAAGATTTCTCGGGTAATCAACATCAGAAGTAATAAATTGTTCAGGTCCAAAACTTCCTTGACCGTCAGTGTTTTCAAACCATATAATTTTGCTTTGCGGATAGGCTACTGCAGCCACAAAATCCGTATCCCCATCCCCATCTATATCCGCCGGCTGTAAAACCGATGCTTGATATTGTTGCAAAATAATGTTTTGTTGTCCATACATACCTTGTCCATCGGTGTTTTCATACCAATAAAACTTTTTTCCATACCAAGTACAGCCCAGCACATCCATATCCCCATCCCCATCTATATCTGTAAAGGTGGCATAATTGGGGTTAAGTAAACCGTCCGCAGGATTTTGATGTAGCACATGATCTTGAAAGGGTATTTGCCCCATTGCATACATACTCCAAAATAGCAGGTTTAATAAGATAGTTTTTTTCATTGTAATAAAATTTTAGTTATGCCTACTCCGGAATATTATAGTCGGCTTTTCAGCTGATTCCCGACTTTTTATAAAGCAAATAGAAGTGTTTTTTTAATCAATTTAAAAAAATATTTACTTGGACTTTTGTTTTATATTTTGTTTTAATTTACATAAAACTTATTGTATTATTTTTTTATTAATTTAAACACAGCTTTATTACCACGTTGGCCTTCAATATTTAACAAATACATACCTGCCGGCAAGTTTTTTAAATTAATTTGTCCAGTATAATCACCTTTATAGACAATTTGTGCTTGCATATTTTGTATGCTGACATTAATGATGTTTGAAGTATCAGTTGCTTCAATTGTAATCGTATCAGT
>JALVEG010000466.1 GCA_027031145.1 Saprospiraceae bacterium
AAATTATATATCGATATAATTTAATCATTACTACAGACAAAGATAAAGATATTTAATCTGTTAAAGTAATACAAGTTCGTATTTCGTTGTTTTTGATATGTGAAAGGAGTGAAACATTTTTAATAAGTTGTTTATAAACAAGGAAATGTACTTTATTCATAAATGAACCTTGACTTTATTCCTGCGTGAATATATGGTTTATAATTTTCTATATCCAATATTGGTTTTGTGTTTCCTATACCGGTAACAAAATAAAATGACGAACCTTTAAGCAGTCTTTTAGAAATACCTAATTCAATATTGATAGTAGTAAGATGCGTTTTTAAAAGATCTTTAATTTCATCAACATTTATTGAAATAAAACTTTTGGGATCGATATTTATTTGATTATAGCCTGCAATTCCCCGAATAGAAAAATAATAATTTTTCCAAAAGAAATTCCGGCTAAAATCTAAATTAATACTTGTTCCATTTGCAAATACAGGAAGTATAACAGTCTCATTTTTTTCAGGTATAAAAATTGAAAGAATGGAAGATATTTGCCCTATATTAATACCTAATCCTGTTGAATAATTATTATTGACTGGATTTGCATAATTTAAATTAATAACATTAGAGGAATTATAATATCCCGGAAAAAATCGCAATTTTTTATCTTCTCCAGGTGGAAATTCATTAATATTTTTATTCGATAATTCCTGTATTAGCCAATTTTGAAGAATATTTTGATATAGATATTGTTTTTCGAAATCATTGCAAATACTTATTGAAGGTATCGAGGATTGAAAATCTCCATAGAGTGTAAATAAAGTAACCTTTGATTTACATCCATTGGCATCAACAACATAAACTGAATGTGTTCCTGCGGATAGGTTTTCAACAATAAATCCGGGCTCCCAAGCTTGACCATAGTATTCATTATTTAAATATATATCTAATGGTATTTTTACTGTTGAAAGGTCAAAAGTAAATACTGCACTACCATTATTTTGGTCTGCATTGGTGGGGTTATTTAATTGGACAATTTCCAATTTATATGGTTCTGCTGCAGGAACATAAGTTTCGTAATCCTGAGAACAAGTGTCTCCCAAAGATACATCATAAATGGTTATCAGATATGCTCCCGAATCAATAAACATAAGGTCTTTTAACTCTAATTTGCCTTTTTGGATATTATAGAACTCTTTTTCAGTTCCATCATTAAATACACTCAAATATAAATTGCCTTCGCCGGGAGAATCCAATTCCAGAACAATATTTCCTCCTTGGGGGCAAACAGCTTTAGCAATTTCTTCTTTTTTGATATAATCAATGGGATTTTGACTTAATTCCACATTATAAATTGATTCACATGATTGTTCTTCTATTGTGACAGTAAGCTGATATTTTCCACTCCTTAAGTTATTAATCGTTGGTTCATTCGATCCGTTTGACCAATAAAATTTTGGAGAGATAGTATTGTCATATACAGTGGCAATAGTTCCATTTGATAATCCGCAATCAGGATTATTTGTTTCAAATGAAATATCAATTTCACAATCCTTTTGTTGAACAATAATGGTTTGTTCACATTTATTTTCATTGTTGCAGGCATCGCGAACATACCAGTTTCTGATTACTTTTCCCGAATAATATTCAATTCCACTTTCATCATCTGTATAGTTGATAATCAATTCGTCCTGATTAGTACAATTATCATCAACCTCGGGAAAACCTGTAATGTCAGGATCTCTTGATTCTCCTGCCAAAACTATAGTCTCGGGAGGGCATTTTATAGTTGGGAGAGTATTGTCCACAACTTTGATCGTTTGGGTACATTCAGCGCTATTACCCGCAGCATCTTTTACCGTCCACATTCTTTTATATGATCCTGTTTTGTTGCAATCTGTTAATCCGGAATAATCATCATCGTAAGTATAGGATAATTGATCATTTGTACAATTATCATAAGCAGTGGCAAAACCCGTAAAATCCGGTTTTTTAGGGTCATCGCAGTTAATCGTTTTATCATCAGGGCATGTTATTTCCGGAGCTTGTGTATCAGTTATACTTACAGACACTGAAGCGGAGGATGTTTTTCCATATTTATCGGTGATAGTGTAAGAAAATTGAAAAGATTCATTTCCTACATCCGGAATAAATACAGATCCTTTGTTTACAATAATTATTTCTATTGCTGAAGGTGTA
>JALVEG010000467.1 GCA_027031145.1 Saprospiraceae bacterium
CAGATTTTCCTGTTAGTAAGAATACAACATATTACTTATTGATAGGTTCTGATACAGAAGAATCTTTTAATATTGGAATAACTATCAAAAATATTCCGGATAACGACGAATGCGCATTTGCAGAAGATTTGTTGACTGCTACTGACGGTACCAATGCCTGTGCAAATGCTGAATTTGGAGGCAATTGTGGTTTGGATGACGCATCTTCACACGAGGTTTATTACACCTATACCAATAATAATGGAGCAAATGTTGACCTTGAGGTAACTATAACGGGAAATACAAATACAACAGGTAATGCAGCAACAGGTGTTAGTGTGTTGGTTATGACCGATTGTTCAGGAACTTTATATAATAATACCAATGAGTTTTGTAACACACTCGGTACGCAGTTTACTATAGAATGTATCGAAGACGGAGAAACAATTTATCTATTGGTGGGTAGTGTAGATGGAGAAGAAGGAGATTTTGGTATTGCTGTAAATGAGGTGGTTAGTGCTGTAGGCAATGATGAATGTAGTGGTGCAGAAGATTTGGATTATACACCATGCGTTTGGGATACATATACCGGAACCAATGAATTTGCTTGTTTTGAAGATTTTACAGCTGCCGGTTGTGATTATAATACCGAACCTGTTGTTTGGTTTAAGTTTACTGCTACAGCTGATGCTACCTCTGTGGAATTTGATAATCTCACAACGCAGGGAACAGGTTTTATGGGATTGTTTGATGACACCGGAGATTGTGATAATCCTGTAGAGGCAGACGGAGCGAATGGTTCAGCTTGTATATCCGGAGCAGGACCTTATGGTCCATTTGATATTATCGGAGGCAATACATATCTGATAGCAGTTGGTTCATCAGGAGGTGAGGGTGATATAAGTTTTGATATGAAAGTCAATGAATCACCGGTACATGATGATCCTTGTGCTGCTGGGTTTGATCCGGTTGATTTAACTGATGGAGTTGCATATACGGATGATAATACTTGTGCAGGACCTGATTATACAAGATGTAATATAGATGATACAAACGGGAAAACCCTTTTCTATGAACATACAATGACGCAGGATGCAGATCTGGAGATTACGGTTAACGGAACAACTGCCGGCGGACCATTTACCATATCCACGTATGAAGGAACAGCCAATTGTAACGATGAATCCAATTTTATCCAGGAAGATTGTGATAATAATACAACAACATTATTATGTAGAGAAGCCGGAGAAACAATTGTTATAATGATAGGAACCAGTGATGCGGCAGGTGAATTTGGTGAATATGAAGTTACGGTAACGGAAAATGTAGTTGTACGTCCGGCAAATGATATATGTACCGATGCTGAGGATATTACGTATCTTGATGCAGATTTGTGTAAATGGGTAGGTGCGGATAACAATGAAACAAATATAAATGCTTGTGCAGAAGATAATGATTTCGGTACGACATGTGATTACTCACATGAAGAAGTGGTTTGGTATTCATTTACTACTCCGCCTGCAACAGATTTCGGATCACAGCTAAGTATAAGATTTACAGGATATGATGGCTCGGGAGATTTATTTGCGACCCTCTTTGCTGATGGAAACGACTGTACGAGCTTGACAGCTCTTGGAGCTTGTGCTAATGGAAGTGGTCCAAACAATTTGGGAACAGTTGATCCGAATACGACTTATTTAATAGGTGTTGGTTCCACAGGAGACGATGGAGGAAACTATGAATTGGAGATTAAAATCACTTCAGGGCCTCCGAATGACGATGCTTGTGCAGATATGACCAATTTTACACTTGATGATGGTACAACTTTGGTTGACCAGACAAATGCATGTTCAGGTGCAGGAGGTACATTTGGGGATTGTTCAGCAGATGATCAAACCAATGCTGTATTTTATACCTTTACCATTACCGCTCCGGTTTATGGTATTAACATTAGGGTTGTTGCCTCCGGTGCAGATCCTATTCAAGGAACTGTAGTCGCAGGAATTTCTACAGTAAATACAGATTTTTGTACAGGAAATTCAACTTCCTCTCCGGCATATTGTGAAGATATAAGTTATGCTGAATTTGAATGGACATGCATGGAAGAAGGTATGTATCAATTGCAGATTTCTACTTCAGATCCTAATTCGGGAAGTTTTGATATTACTTCTGCGTTAATTGAGAAAAATGTTTATGAATGCAATCAAAATGATATTTGCGATGATGCTACGGAATTAGATGTGTCTGAAGAATGTACATGGGTAGATTTTGAAACACAATGTAATAATGATGCATGCCCTGATGCGTTATCTATAGGCTCGTGTGATCTAAGTCAGGGACCTACGGTATGGTTTAAAGTATTAATACCAACAGGTGCAGCAAATTTGGATGTAGAACTTGATAATACGGAATTTGTTGATCCTGTTATGGTAGTTTTAGATGATTGTCCACCTAATGGTTCAGGTCTCTGTGCTACATCATCAGCTAATGGAGCTACTTTGGATGATCCTATTGATGTTACAGGACAAGATGGCAATTATTATTATATTGCTGTTTCGGATCCTGGTAGTGGAAATGGGGGTACTTTTGATTTGCATATAAAAATAGATGCACCACCTATTAATGATGATCCATGCATGGACGATCCCCGTCCTCCTTTTGATCTGGGAACTTCAGGATCTCATTCAGGTACAACGTGTTGTGCTGTAGGATATAATGATGATCCTAATGCTGATTTACAAAACCAGGAGTGTAGTGGAGCAAGTGACGATAATGCAGTATGGTATAGAGCGACCTATGATTCAGGTTTTGATGGTGTTAATATTAATGTTACAGGAGGAACCATTGGAAATAATGCTGCTGTTGAAGTTTTTGTTGGTACTGATGATGCTTGTACCGGATTTGAGTATCGCAAAGCTAAATGTGACGGACTTCCGGTTGAAGACATGCATATCGGATGTCTTGAAGAAGGGGATTATGTTTGGATAAAAGTTACGAGTTCGGATGGAGATTGTGGAACATTTGATATCTCGGTTGAGCAATTGGAGGATTGTGATGTTGCGGATGCTTGTGAAGATGTAACAGCAGGTCAGACATTGGAACCGGTAACGCCTGATGATGTAGAAATAAATTATTTGTGTTTAAGCGGTTGTCTGGATTTAGCTTGTCCCAGTGATATTGATGGTGGTTGTGATTTTAGTCAAAATCCGACAGTTTGGTATCAGGTAAATACAGATGAGGAAGCAGCTCAGCTATATACAACAGTAACTACTTCAGGGAACTGGACTCCGATATGGTCTGTTTGGCATCCTGAACCTGATTGTGATAACCTCACCAATGCAGGTAATTTTGCAGGGTCTTTCCCGTGTAGCAGTCAATCAACTCCGCCTGATTTGTTAATTGTTCCGGTAGCGGAAAATGACACATACTATATTTCAGTAACCGCAGATCCAAATGGAGAACCTATTGATGATCCGAATTTTGAAATTTGTGTTGCTACTATTAAAAATGTTGTTGTTTGTCTTGGAGATGACTTTGGATGTACTCCGGATCCTTCGTTGGTGTGGGAGGTGACCGGTAGGGAAAATACAGATGCTGAACCTGACGGGCCTCCTTATCAGGGACCTTTCTGTCCAGGTGAAGAACTAACTGTACATCTTACATTTCATTATGATGCTACTGAAACAGGAGATGACTGGTTGATAGGACTTATACCGAAATTTGGTTGTGGATGGAATGTTGATGGCTTTGATTATAATGCTAATGCACCTTACGGAAATGGACGAACTGCTGATTGGTACACCGAAGATGGAGATTGTCCTCCTCAGATCATGGAAAATGTTGGTCATTTATGTACCTATACAGATGCGGATGGGAATTTAAGATTGGTTAATCAATTGTGTGAAACAATACCTGATGGAGTATTATGTTCTGACGGATTAGAAAAATATGACACTTTACCGAGTGGATATTTCTGGGTTATGGAAGGAGGTTCGCCGGATTGTGATCCTAATAACTGTTCGCCATCAAGAAAATACGGTATTGGAACACCTGTAGTCGATATTACATGGGATTTTACCATGACAGTAAAAGAATTTGATAATAAAGATGATTGTTTGGATTGTAATGATCTAAGTATTGTATTTCAGACATTTTCAGATGGAGTTGCCGGATGTTGGGATGATCCTGTTGCAGAGTGTCTGATCGATAAACATCAGTGGTCTCCTCAGTGGCAGGTGAATTGTGCTATTTCTCCAGGTGTGGTTGCAGAACCTCAACCACAGGAAATATGTACCGGTCAGAAAGCAGGTATATTGGTTTATACAGATGATGGTAGTCAGGAAACAATAGAAATAACTTATGAAGAAAATCCTAATGTGGATGGAGAAAATGAACATACGTTTGATGGTGGTACCGGAACTATTGATGATATATTGACTTTGAATGATCCTGACGCATGCGATCCTGAAATTGTAACTTATTATGTGCAAGTACTTATAGATAATGTAATTTGTAATAATAGAATGGATACTATTTACATAACTGTTTATCCGGTTCCTGTTTTTGAAATATCGAAAACAGATATAGCTTATGGTGAGGAAAATACAGGTTCTGCTTCTGTTACCACTTCTTGTCCCGATTCTAATTTTATTTATTTATGGAGTACAGGTGATACTACAGACATGATATCAGGATTGAGTGAGGGGTCTTACATTGTTACCGTTACCAATATTTATGGTTGTTCCGCTATTGATTCTGTGCAGATAATGACATTAGGAGCTTGCGGGGGTGCAGAATTTATTAAAAATGATATATCATGCTTTGGTGAATGTACCGGTTCAGCCGGAATTGATAATATATTATATGGGTTACCACCTTTTTCATATCATTGGAGTACAGGTGATACTACTTCATCTATTGATAGTCTGTGTCATGGAATATATTTTGTGACTATTATGGACTCAGATAGTTGTGTGTTTATAGATTCAATTAGTATTCTTTCATCTGAAATTTATAATGTTACTGCAGATTTAATAGATGTTAAATGTTACGGGGAGTGCAATGGTGCAATTGTTATAAATAAAGTTGAAAATGCTGTTGACCCCGTTAGCTATCTTTGGGATAATGGTGATACAACATATTATCGTACAAATATTTGTGCCGGTAATTATCATGTAACAATTACAGATTCAACCGGATGTATGTATATTGATACTTTCACAATAAATCAACCTGATGAAATCTTGATTTTTGTTGATACTGTCATTGATATAACAAACAGCGGAGCAGGAGGTATATTTACTCATTCAAACAATACCGGTAATTATGTTTTTAACTGGACAGGTCCTGACGGATTTCATTCTGATAAAGAATATATCTTTGGTTTGAATAAAGCGGGGTGTTATACTTTGACGGTAACGGATACATTGATTAATTGCACAGCTGATACTACGATTTGTATAAGTGATAAAACAGGAACGATTGATATAGATGACGAACTGAATATAAAGATATACCCAAATCCTGCAAATGATGTTGTATATTTTGATCTTGATGACAGTACTATAAGCAAAGCTGATATAAGGATTTATAATATTGCCGGAATTGAAATTAACAAGTTTGAAATTGATCAGGGGAATTCTGTTTATAAATTAAATACAGGAAATATGGAACAAGGGCTGTATATTGTTAAGGTTTTGTCGGTTTATGGAGTTGAGATTGAAACGTTTATTATAGACAGATAGTTTTTTATTGATCATATTGTATTAAAATTTTTTCTAAATGATTCTACCTGGGTAGATACTTCTAAATTAAAACTGCTAAAAATGCGAAATCAAAAAAAAGTAAAGGTGTTTATTATATTGATCCTTTTGTTTTATTGTTTCAATAACACAATGAATGGACAAGTTCCCATAAATGACAGTCCGTGCATATCGGATGCTAACCCTCCTTATGATCTTGGAACTTCCGGTTCCCACACAGGGACAACTTGTAACGCTGTGGGATATAATGATGATCCTGATGCAGACAGGCAAAATGTGGAATGCAATAGTATCAGTGATGATAATGCAGTTTGGTATAGAGTTACTTATAATTCGGATTATGACGGAGTAAATATTAATATTATGCCCGGAACTATTGGCAACAATACTGCAGTGGAAGTTTATGTAGGCGGAGCAGATGCTATTTGTGACAGCACTGCACAATTTCGTAAAGCTAAATGTGACGGACTACCTGTAGTGGATATGTATATCGGATGTCTGGAGGAAGGGGATTATGTTTGGATAAAAATTACGAGTTCGGATGGAGACTGCGGAACATTTGATATTTCAGTTAATTATATAGAAGATTGTATAGGTTATGATAATTGTAAAGATATTAAAGGTTATTTAGATTTAAATCCTGTAACACCTGTTGATACTACTGTTAATTATGAATGTCGGCAAGGATGTTTGTATTTGGCATGTCCTGATACTATTGAAGGTGGATGTGATTTTTCACAAAACCCAACTGTGTGGTATCAGGTTATTACTGATGCTAAAGCTGAACAATTGTATACGACTGTAACGACAAGCGGAAGTTGGACTCCAATTTGGTCTGTCTGGCATCCTGAACCTGATTGTGATAATCTCGTTAATGCAGGTGATTTTGCCGGTTCTTTCCCTTGTAGCAGTCAATCAACTCCTCCTGATTTATTAGTTGTTCCGGTACAAGAAAATGAAACATATTATATTTCTTTAACTGCTGATCCGGATGGTAAACCAATTGATGATCCGAATTTTCAAATATGTGTTGCTACTACAGAAAAAGTTAATATTTGCAATGATGATTTATCTGTTGAGTGGAAGATCACTGACAGGGAAAATAAAGCAGCAGAACCTGAAGGTCCGCCATATCAAGGACCGTTTTGTCACGGAGAGGAATTATCAGTTCATATTAGTTTTCACTATGATGCAACTGAAACAGGGGATAATTGGCTGCTAGGTTTAATCCCTAAATTCGGCTGTGGTTGGGATGTAGATGATTTTGATTTTAATACCAATGCACCTCAAGGAAATGGACGAACGGCTAAGTGGTACACTGAAGAAGGGGATTGTCCACCACAGATAATGGAAGATGTTGGATATTTATGTACTTATAAGGATTCAGAGGGACGTCTTAGATTGGTCAATACTTTATTTGAAGTAATACCGCCGGGAGTTACTTGTTCTAATGGTTTAAATAAATACGACACTTTACCAAGTGGATATTTCTGGGCTATGGAAGGAGGTTCTCCGGATTGTGACAAAAATAACTGTTCTCCCTCCAGAAAATACGGTATAGGGACACCTGTTACTGATGTAGTTTGGGATTTTAAAATGAAGGTAAAAGAGTTAAATTATAATTGCACTGACTGTAATGATTTGAATATTGTTTTTCAGATTTTTTCTGATGAGTTAGCTGGATGCTGGGATGATCCCCGTATGGAATGTATTGGTGAAAAGATCCAGTTTTCTCCTAATTGGGAGGTTAATTGCAAGATTCCTGCCGGAGTTGTTGCTCAACCGCAGTCTCAGGAGGTATGCACCGGAGCAAAACTTGATTTATTGCTATATTCAAACGATGGAAATCAGAAGACCATAGAAGTAACATATGAAGAAAATCCTAATGTAACAGGAGAAAGCGAACATATATTTGAAGGTGGTTCAGGGACTATTGATGACATTCTGAGTATAGGTGATCCGGAAGCATGTGATCCTGAAACAGTAATATATTATGCTCAGGTTTTTGAAAACGATTATATTTGTGGCAGTAAAATAGATACTATTGAAGTCTTGGTCTTTCCTGAGCCGATTTTCAAGATTAACAAACAAGATATTCCTTATGGTGAAGAAAATACAGGTTCTGCTTCTGTTTCCACTTCTTGTCCCGATTCTAATTTTACTTATTTATGGAGTACAGGTGATACTACAGACATGATATCAGGATTGAGTGAGGGATCTTACATTGTTACCATTACCAGTATTTATGGTTGTTCCACTATTGATTCTGTGCAGATAATTACTTTGGGTGCTTGCGGGGGTGCAGAATTTATTAAAAATGATATATCATGCTTTGGGGAATGTACCGGTTCAGCCGGAATTGAAAATATATTATATGGGTTACCACCTTTTTCATATTATTGGAGTACAGGTGATACTATATCTTCTGTTGATAGTCTGTGTGAGGGAATGTATTTTGTGACTATTATGGATGCAGACAGTTGTGTGTTTTTAGATTCAATTGAGATTGTATCTCCATTGTCATTTAATCTATTGTCTGAAGTTATTGATGCAAAATGTTACGGGGAGTGTAATGGTGCTATTGTTATAAATAATGTTGAAAATGCTGTTGCCCCCGTTAGTTATTTATGGGACAATGGTGATACGACATATTATCATATAAATATCTGTGCCGGTGATTATCATGTAACAATTACAGATTCAACCGGATGTATGTTTATTGATACATTCACAATAAATCAACCTGATGAAATCTTGATTTTTGTTGATACTGTCATTAATATAACAAACAGTGGAGCAGGTAGTATATTTACTCATTCAAACAATAACGGTAATTATATTTTTAACTGGACAGGTCCAGACGGATACCAGGCTGATGAAGAATATATTTCTGGTTTGAATAAAGCAGGGTGTTATACTTTAATTGTAACTGATACAGTGAGTAATTGTACAGCTGATACTACGATTTGCATAAGTGATAAAACGGGAATTATTGATATAAATGATAAATCAAATATTAAGATCTATCCAAATCCGGCTGATAATATTGTGTATTTTGATCTGGATGAAAGCACCATAAGTCATGCTGATATAAGGATCTATAATATTGCAGGAATTGAAATTAACAGATTTGAAATTGATCAGGGGAATGAGGTTTATAAATTAAATGCAGGAAATATAGCACAAGGACTTTATATTGTTAAGGTTTTATCGGTAAAAGGAGTTGAGATTGAAACGTTTATTATTAACAGATAGTTTTATAACGATCATATTGTATTAAAATTTTTTCTAAATGATTCTACCTGAGTAGATGCTTCTAAATTAAAACTACTAAAAATGCGAAATCAAGAAAAAGTAAAGGTGTTAATTGTACTGATCTTATTATTATATAGTTTCATTAACACAATGCATGGACAAGTTCCAATAAATGACAGTCCGTGCATGTCGAATACTTATCATCCTTATGATCTTGGAACATCAGGGGCGCACACAGGCACTACTTGCGGAGCCGTGGGATACAATGATGATCCTGATGCAGATTTCCAAAATGTAGAATGCGATAGTTTTGCAGATGATAATTCAGTGTGGTACAGAGCTACTTATGATCCGGTTTATGATGGTGTGAGTATTAGCATTGCTGCAGGAAGTATCGGCAATAGCACTGCTGTGGAAATTTATGTTGGCGGAGCTGATGCTGTTTGTGACAGCACTGCGGAATTTCGTAAAGCTAAATGCGACGGACTTCCTATAGAGGATATGCATATAGGATGTCTTGAAAATGGAGATTATGTTTGGATAAAAGTTACAAGTCCGGAGGGAGATTGCGGAACTTTTGATATTAGTGTTCAACAAATCAATGATTGTATTGTTGCAAACGAATGTTCAGATATTACTACAGCTCAAACCTTTGAACCTGTTACTCCTGAAGATATATCAGTAAATTATTTATGTACAAACGGTTGTCTGGATCTAGCTTGTCCCAGTGATATTGATGGTGGTTGTGATTTTAGTCAAAATCCGACAGTTTGGTATAAAGTCAATACTGATGCTGACGCTGATCAATTATATACTACTGTTACCACAAATGGAAATTGGACTCCAATTTGGTCAGTGTGGTATTTGGGCGTTGATTGTAGCGATCTGGTTAATGCAGCAGGTAATGATTCATTTCCTTGTAGTAGCCAATCTATTCCGTCTGATTTATTAGTAATAAAAGTTACGGATAATGAGTCCTTTTATATCTCTGTTACAGCAGATCCAAACGGTGAACCTATTGATGATCCAAATTTTCAAATATGTGTTACTACAATTTGGAATTATAAGAGTTGTATTGATGATTTAGATGTTAGATGGGAGATCACAGATAGGGAAAATAATGCAGCAGAACCCGAAGGTCCGCCATATAAGGGGCCGTTTTGTCCCGGAGAGGAATTATCAGTTCATATTAGTTTTCACTATGATGCAACTGTTGCAGGGGATGATTGGTTACTTGGGTTAATACCAAAATTTGGTTGTGGATGGGATACGGATGGGTTTGATTTTAATACAAATGCACCCTTTGGAAATGGACGATTATCGGAATGGTATGCTGAAGATGGGGATTGTCCACCAATGGCAATGGAAGATTTGTCGCACCTTTGTACATACAGGGATACAGCAGGTAAATTGAAACTTGTAAATACATTATGGGAGGTTGTGCCCGATGGGGTTTCCTGTTCGAATGGTTTAAGTAAATACGATACTTTGCCTGGTGGATATTTCTGGGTTCAGGAAGGAGGTTCACCTGAATGTGATCCAAATAACTGTTCCCCTTCAAGAAAATATGGAATTGGGTCCCCTATTGTTGATGTAGTATGGGATTTCAAAATAAAGGTAAAGGAATTTGATAACAGTGACGATTGCCTTGATTGTAATGATTTAAGTATAATATTCCAGACATTTTCTGACGGAGCAGCAGGATGTTGGGATGATCCTGTAGCAGAATGTCTGATTGATAAACCCCAATTCTCTCCGGAATGGAAGGTTGAGTGTCCTTCATCCTCTATATTGGAACTATTTTATGATACTTTGGAAATTTGCAATAATGAGAAAATAGAAATGTCTATGAATACTAAAGATGGAAGAAAGGATTCGATTAGGGTGTTGTATGAAGACAATCCGAATATTTCCGGTGAGAAGGAATATATTTTTCCTTATGGTCAGGGACTTGTCCGGGATACTTTGAAATTTATAGACTCTACTGTTTGTAATCCTGAGGTAGTAAAATATTTTATTGAAATTGTTGAAGATTATAAATGTAAATCCAATATTGATACAATTGAAGTAATCGTTTATCCGGATATTTCATATATGATCTCGAAAACAGATATTGACTGTTCTGAAACAAATACGGGTATGGCATCGGTTTCTTTGAATTGCCCTGATTCAATTATATCATATCTTTGGAGTACGGGAGATACTTCAAGTGATATATCGGGTTTAAGTAATGGAGTTTACAAAATTACATTGACAAATAGCGGAGGCTGTTCAGTTGTGGATTCAGTCCGGATAAATTCTTTGGAATTTAGTGCTGATTATGATAAAACCGATATTGAATGTATTGGAGATTGTACGGGTAAAATTGAATTTTTAAATTTTGTCAATGGTAATCCTCCATATTCAATATTATGGAATACAGGAGATACAACAAAGGTAATAGACAGTCTTTGTGAAGGTACATATTTGGTTACTATTACAGATTCTTCCGGATGTATGATAAACGATACGATAAATATTTTTTCGCCATTGCCATTTGTTCCAAATACAGATATGATAAATGCAAAATGTTTTGGAGAATGCAATGGTTCCATCCTGATTAATAATGTTGAAAATGCAATTGAACCTGTGAGTTATTTATGGGATTCTGGTGATACAACAAATTACAGGGAAAATTTATGTGCCGGTGATTATTATGTTACCATTACAGATTCTACAGGTTGTTCGGATTTTTATTCATTTTCTATCAATCAACCTGATGAAATATTGATTCTAATAGATTCAGTGTTGGATATCACAAATTCCGGTCTTGGTGCTATTTATGTTCAAATCAAAAATGATACGGATTTTGTTGTTAGCTGGATGGGACCTGATGGATATATATCCGATTCCGAAGATATTATCGATTTGGAAAAAGCCGGTTGCTATTCGTTACTGATAACCGATGTATATAGCAATTGCACGGCAGATACCACAATATGTATTGCGGATAAAACGGGAACAATTGATATAAATGATAAACTAAATATTAAGATCTATCCAAATCCGGCTGATAATATTGTGTATTTTGATCTGGATGAAAGCACCATAAGCAAAGCTGATATAAGGATCTACAATATTGCCGGAATTGAAATTAACAAGTTTGATATTGATCAGGGGAATTCTGTTTATAAATTAAATACAGGAAATATAGCACAAGGACTTTATATTGTTAAGGTTTTATCCCAAAAAGGAGTAGAAGTAAAAACGTTTGTAATCAGCAGGTAATACTTTTTTTAATGCCCGAAAGGTTTGGACTGTCAAATTATTTGACAGAAAATATGGAGGAGTAAGGGTTTTAAATTTTGAATAGCTAAAAGCCTCGTTATAGGGGATCCAGCAGTACTGTGGGATGGTAGAACAAAAAGGCAAATATCATAAAAAGCCCCAGAGGGGCGAAATTATGGTAGAATCGATTAATTGAAACCACATCCTATTTTGGCGGTATTTTTGTGGCATTAGCAAACAAAAATAGTGACAAAATAAGAAAAAACTGAAATTTTGAAGTTTTGAGGTCTTGGTGGTGATTTGATGAGAGGTCGGTCCCGCAGTGCTGCGGGATTTATCCAGGGGAGTGGTGCAAAAGAAGAATTTGGGGTGGTATTTTTTGTTTGGAAGTTTTGAAGTTTGGCTGTATTTTGCACACCCGCCCCCCTGATGAAATATTCATTACTGAATTTTACGGGGTTAACCCTGTGAAATAAATTTTCAATTTAGGCGAAGCCTATTTCACAGGGTAAACCGCAAAGGCAGGGGCAAAGAAATAAATGCAGTTTTGTTGAAACCGGCAGGTGAATGGGCGAATGGGCGTTTTTTTATGTTTGGTATTTGAATATTTTGAATATCGAGTATGGAACATGGATTTAATATTTTAGTATTCATTAGGAAATCTGACAATTCCCTTTAGGAAGTATTAAATATTATAAGTTTGGAAAGCGGGAAAGTTAGGACTCAAAAGCACGACTGCAGGGAGTGATTTTGAAGCCGGTTTGAATTTGAATACGGGTATATTAGATATGCTGATAAGTTTTGGACAAAAACATTGACAGAACACAGATAATGCGGGTTAAATCTATGAAAATTCGTTGCAACCGTGTTATTAATGTTCTGATTTCTATTCTCACAGGGTAAATGTGGAATACTCGAATGATTTACATTTTACATTTTACGGTTTTACATTAAAAAAGTATTACCTTTGCACTTTTGTTTTTGTGAAAAGAAAAATCCAAACAATAAAAACAAGTTATTTAAGTTATAAAACAACTTATTATTCAGTATATTTAATTAACAAAAAGACTATTTATGCTCGACGATTTATTAGGAAATATGGGCGCACAGCAGGAACAGCTTGAAAATAAGCTCAAAGAGATTGAGATAATTGAAAAAAGCCAACATGATGAAATAGAAATTACTATTAACGGTAAAAAAGAGATACTGGATATTTCCATTAACAAGGAATTTGAAGATATGGGAGAACTGGAAGATCTTTTGGTTCTTACTTTGAATAATGCATTTACTAAAATTGATGATATGGTGGAGGCAGAAACAAAGAAATTGTTAGATTCAATGTTACCCGGTGGTTTATCAGGATTGTTTGGGTGATTATTACTGTTTTAATTATTGATTAAGTCATATGTATATGTATAATAAAATATCTTTTTTACTTATATTTATTTTTACCGGTTACTTTTTAAAAGCTCAGCCACAACCTGTAGTTGACCTGAGTTTTGATACCTGTTCTGTTGTAGATAACGGAACATTAAAATCAAATGTGGATATTGTTGGAAATCCTGAATGCGTTTGTGGATTGATTGGAGATTCTTATGAATTTGACGGTGTCTCTGATGCCGTATATTTTGACAATAAGGTTAATAATATTTTTAATACGGATTTTACTATCGAATTTTATTTTTCAGTTTTCAATACTCAGGATATAGTGGATATTGTATCATTCAAAAATGAATGCAACAGTGATTCCTCTTTTTCATTGCAATATTTACCTTCTATAAAACAATTGAGATTTTATGCCAATCATTCACAATTCAAGTCTATAGAGATCGATGTTCCTCTGGATGACAGCAAATGTTGGCACCATATAGCATTAGTAAGGAAAGAATTTAGTTATTATATTTTTTTAGATGGGAAAAAAGCCGGTCAGTTAAGGGCTGAAAGGCAATATGTATTTGCAACTGACAATGTATTATCAATAGCTAATAATCCTTGTGTTGTAGATGCAAATTTCAATTACTATAGATTTAAAGGGAGGATTGATCAATTCAAAGTATATGATCAGGCATTGAATGAGATACTTCTTGCTGATATTGAGTTGCCCTCCGATATGATTTTAAATCAGGATACGACTATTTATCTGGGGGATGATATTCAGGTTGAAATGGGTCCAACCTGCGCCGATAATTTTAACTGGAGCAATAAGTCTGATCTGGATGATCCTGATATTCTGACTCCTGTTATTACACCTAAACAATCCACTATATATTATGTTTATTTCCAAATGAAAGGTAAGACCTGTTATGATTCTTTATACATTCATATTCAGGATAAAGATGCTTTGGATTGTAAAGAATTGTTATTGCCTAATAGTTTTACACCTAATGGTGACGGTTTAAATGATACTTATGGGATAAGCAATAGATTTATTATTGAAGAATTGAAATCATTTGATATATACAACAGAACAGGAACAAGAGTTTTTCATACAGATAATAAAAATGAAAATTGGGATGGATTGTACAATAATAAAAAGATTAATCCAGGGAAATTTGTGTATAAAGTACAATATGTTTGTAAAGAAAAAGAGTATTTAAAACAAGGAATAGTAAATTTACTTAGATAAATTATTAAACAATTAATTTATAGTTGCGTTATAAATAAAGTAAGTACTCAGTTAGGCGCTTTTGAGATGAAAAAAAGTGGTTTTATCAATCAAAATAATTCTACCTGAGTAGTTAATAAATAAAAAACTATTAGTTACAATTGAATTTTCAAAGGGATTTATAAAAAATAATAATAGTAAAAAACATAAAAATATGTCAAAATCAATTTACAGAAATATCGCCTTTTTATTAATAGCGGTTTTTCTAATGTCTTCATGTAAATCTTCTTTTGAAAAATTACGTACAAGTAACAATCCTGAGAAGATTTTTGTTGAAGCAAACAAATATTATAAGCAGGGGGACTATATGAAGGCGCAGATTTTATACGAAATAATTTTACCTTATTATAAAGGGAAAAAAGAGGCGCAGGATCTGTTTTATAAATTTGCTTATACTTATTATTACCTTGAAGATTATATGCTGGCTTCTCATTATTTCAAAAGTTATTCAAATTCATTTACAAATAGTCCTTACAGGGAAGAAGTTTTGTTTATGGCAGCTTATTCTGAATATTTGATGTCACCAAATTATCAATTGGATCAAACACAAACGCTTAAAGCAATTGATGATTTTCAACTTTTTGTTAATACTTTTCCGAACAGTGACAGAGTGGAAAAATGTAATAATTTAATCGATAAATTGAGGGAAAAACTTGAAAGAAAGGAATTTGAAGAAGGTAATTTATATTACAAACTGGGGAAATATATTTCAGCTATTGTTTCATTGGAAAATATGTTGAAAGATTTTCCTGAAACAAAAAGAGAAGAAGACGTAAGATTTTTAATACTCAAATCATCATTTAATTACGCTAAAAAGAGTATTTTTGATAAAAAAGTTGAACGATTGGAAGATACTATTGCCAAATATAACGAGTTTGTAAAGAGATTTCCAAATAGTAAAAATTTAAATAAAGCAAAAAAAATATATGATTATTCTTTAACTGAAATAAATATAATAAAAAATGGTACAGGATATAAAATCTAAAGCTCTGGGAAAAGATCCTAATGTTTATCCAAGGGATGTTAATGATTTTCTTCAAAAAGAAAATGTTGATAATATCTATGAGGTTCTTGCTATTATTGAAAAAAGAGCAAAGTATTTGACTGCTGAAATGAAAAATGAACTCAAAAAGAAATTGGAAGATTTCTCTATGACTCATGATGCTATCGAAGAAGTACTTGAAAACAGAGAGCAAATAGAAATAACAAAATTTTATGAAAAATTACCTAATCCTGCTCTAATCGCAATGTATGAGTTTTTGGAAGATAAAATCGGATGGGAATACAGAGATGAAGAAGGAAATACTATAGAGAAAGATTAATTCTGCTATGAGCAATGAGGGTAAAAATATTCTTTTGGGTATAACCGGTAGTATTGCTGCTTATAAATCTGCATATTTGGTAAGACTTTTTGTAAAAAAAGGTTACCGGGTGAAAGTAATAATGACTAAGGCGGCAAGTGAAATGATAACCCCTCTTACTCTAAGTACATTATCCAAAAATAAAGTTTATATTGATTTTTCCGAAAATGATGTTTGGAACAATCATGTCGATCTTGGGTTGTGGGCTGATATTTTTATTATCGCTCCCGTTACAGCCAATACCATTGCCAAGATGAATTATGGAATAGCGGATAATCTTCTTTTGACAACTTATTTATCTGCCAGATGCCCTGTTGTAATAGCTCCGGCTATGGATTTGGATATGTGGAAGCATTCCGCTACTCAAAAAAATATCAGATCGTTGAAAGATCAGGGAGTAGATATAATTTCGGTCGATGACGGGGAATTAGCTTCCGGCCTTATTGGAGAAGGCAGGATGGCTGAACCTGAATCTATTTTTGAATATATTGAATCCAGGTTACACCAAAATAAAGACCTTGAAGGTAAAAAAATTTTGATTACAGCCGGCCCGACTTATGAAAAACTGGATCCGGTCAGATTTATTGGAAACAGAAGTACGGGAAAGATGGGAATTGCTTTGGCCGAAGAAGCTATAAGAAGAGGAGGAGAAGTAACCCTGGTTCTAGGTCCGTCTAAAATAGATCCACCCTCAGGAGTGAAATTAATACGTGTTGAGTCTGCTGAAGATATGGCAAATGCTGTTTTTGAAAATTATAAAACCAGGGATATTATAATAATGGCAGCTGCTGTTGCCGATTATACTCCTAAATCTGTTTCGGATACAAAAATCAAGAAAAAAGATGATGATTTGATATTGGAATTGAAGAGGACCACAGATATTGCAGCTACAGTTGGAAAGGAGAAAAGAGATGATCAGATTTTAATTGGTTTTGCACTGGAAACAGATTCAGAATTTGAAAATGCAAGGAAAAAATTAAAAAAGAAAAACTTTGATCTGATAGTTTTAAATTCCCTCAAAGACAAAGGAGCCGGATTTGCTCATGATACCAATAAAATAACAATTCTTTCTGCAAAGAACAATAAGATTTCAAACTTTAAGTTAAAATCTAAGAAAAAAGTTGCTGGTGATATTTTAGATGAAGTAGTGAAATTGTTTGTTAAATAAAATCAAAATGACAATGCGCAAAATATTATTTTTGTTTTTTCTTGTTTCTGCTTTTCAGATCAATGCTCAGGAATTCAATATAAAAGTCAGGGTTCAAACTCCTCAACTTAAATTGGCTGATCCCAAAGTTTTTAAATTAATGGAAAAATCTATTGGTGAGTTTTTTAACAATACTAAATGGACAAGTGATGATTTTGAGGATTATGAAAAAATTGAAGGAAATTTGGTTATTAATATCACCAATGAATTTTCACCGACTTCTTTTGTTGCAGATTTCTCTTTTCAATCCAATCGACCTGTGTTTAATAGCAATTATAAAACAGTAACATTCAACTGGATTGATAAAAATTATAAGTTCAGTTATGAAGAATTGCAACCGATAGATCTTAGTACCAATGTTTTTTTGGATGATTTGTCGGCTATCCTTACTTTTTATGGATATTATATTTTGGGTATGGATTATGATTCATTTTCATCCTTGGGAGGAACAAAGTATTTTGATAAAGCAAAAGAAGTTGTGGATGTTATTCCTGTAAGCAATAAAAATTATAGCGCATGGAATTCCAATGGTAAAAAGAATAACAGATATTGGCTGGTTGATTATATGTTAAATCCTAAATTTAGAAATTTAAGACAATCACTGTATGAATATCACAGATTGGGAATAGATGTTATGTATGAAGACCCGGAAAAGGGTAGGGCTATCGTTATCAGTGCTTTGAAAGAAGTCAGAAATATAGCAAATCAATATCCTCAAAATGCAATTATTTTGCTTTTTGTTAATTCAAAAAAGAATGAAATAATAGAGATATTTAAAGCTGCCGGATATGCGCAAAGAAATTCTGTCTATAATCTGATGTCCGAGATAGATCCTTCTGGTATTGAAGATTATAAAACCATTTTAAGATAAATTAATATGTCTTATAGAATTGCTGTTTTTGCTTCAGGCAGAGGTTCCAATACACAAAATATTATCGATGTTTTCAAGGATACCGATATTGATGTTGCATTGATAGTGTCCAATAATCCTGATGCAGGAGTAATCGATATAGCCAAATCAAATGATATACCTTATGTTGTTATCAATAAAAAAGATCTCTATTATTCAAATGAATTTATCGAATCTCTTATTAATGAAAATTTTGATCTTATCGTTTTAGCAGGATTTTTATGGTTAATACCTGAAAAACTACTTAATGGTTATAAAAATAAAATAATCAATATTCACCCTGCTCTTTTACCTAAATACGGTGGTAAAGGCATGTATGGAATGAAAGTTCATGAAGCGGTTAAAAATGCAGGAGAAAAATATACAGGGATCAGTATTCATTTTGTAAATGAATTTTATGATGATGGTGATATTATTTTTCAGCATAAAACAGAGATAGATGATGCGGATTCTCCTGATGATATCGCAGATAAAGTTCACAAGCTTGAGTATCGCTTTTTCCCTGAAGTGATAGAGAAGATCCTTAGAAAATTATAGCCGATTTGTCACATTTCTGATTCAATTTTCGTTTAAATACCAGTAAATTATAAAATCTATGAATTACCTTTTATTAACCTTATTAATGCTCATACAATCAAATTGGATTGATTTTGAATCTGAAGTTCCGGCATTTAAAATATCATTTCCGGAAAATTTTCAAGAAAAGGAGAAAATAATAAAAACCGATATAGGTGAAATTGAAGTAAAAACAGTCTTTGCTGTTTCGTCTGTTGACTCGACTGAAAACGACCTGTATCTATTGAATTATTATAAACTGGACAAAAATATATTTGAGGGTGATAGCGCTATCACAAAGGATGATTTTCTGGATGAAACTATCGATAATATATCAAATGAACTAAACGCAGATATAATATATTCCAATAAAAATATGAATGATAAGATATCAATTGCAACTTACCGAATTGAAAATGAAAAGACGGCAACGAAAGGTAAACTGGTGCTTTCTCAGGGCTATTTCTTTTCTCTTCAGGTATTTACCGGCAAACAGTATTCCCTTAATAAGAATATGGATAAATTTTTAAATTCATTTTATATAAAATAGCCTTCTTTTTATCTATTACACCTTATATTTTAACTTAAAATATCCTCAATTTTCTCACGTACTTTTTTACTATATAGAAAATAAAGATGCCGGACAAAAATATCAATATTAATACCTGTATCATTAATTTCGGTACAATCAATAAATTTTATATTATCAGTATTTTTGTTATCCTTTATTCTTCCCAGTCTTTCTGTTTTGTTAATGGTTTTTGAAATAAGCAATACTTTGTCTTTGCTGTTGATAAAAACATAAATTTTTGGTGCTGTTTTCAGAAAAAGAGAAATATTTTCTTCAAATTTTTTATAATCCAAATCAGGAGCAATCAGTATCAATTCCTGAAATTTCGTATTTATTATATTTGTTGAAATGGTTTTGAATAAAAAACGTGCTCCCATCGAATGACACATAAGACTATAATTTTTATCGATTGTTTCCGGGATAGAATTAATTAAAGTTGCAAGAGTTTTTGAAGAATTATTTATGGATTTGATTGCTTGTTTATACGTTATGCCGTGTGCTTTCCAGATAATATGAATAATAGCAACAACATTGGAAGAATCGCCATTAAAGTAGTATTTGTCAAATGCTTCTGAAGTAATATCGATAGCATATGTCAATGAACCCCAAAATCCATGTATGAAAAACAACACTTTTGATTTTTTTTCAGGATTATCACCTTGGATTTCTTTATTGATCCATTGCAATGCTTTATCGGGAGTGATGATGTCCGGTTTGTTTTCTACAGTGTGGTAATTCAATGTAGTACTATGTTTTTTTATCATGAATTCTCCATATCTCACCTTCGAATCAGATGGTGAAATTTTAATAAAATATTGTTTAGGCATTTGTGCTATTGAAGTATTAATAGAAAAGAATATAACGACAAATGATATAATGTATAGGAATTTCATGATTATAGCATTATAAGGGTGTATTTCATTTTTTCGCATTGCGGGTTGATTCTCCTTTAGGAGTCAGAGGCAAAGAAGGGGAAAGCGAAAAAATGAAATGTACCTCCTTATAAAGACTTTATAATTTTAACTTGATAACAATAAAATTGTTGTATTTCTAAACTTAATCTATTCTTCCCGGATAAACTTTCAATGCTTCCCTTAATACTCTCATCGATTCTTCAAGGTCATTGACATTCAATACATAACTGATCCTGACTTCATTATTGCCTCTTCCGGCTGTTGCATAAAATCCTGTTGCAGGAGCAAACATCACGGTCTTATTATCATAACTAAAGTCTTCCAGCAGCCATTTGCAAAAAGTATCAGAATTATCGATCGGTAATCTTGCAACAACATAAAAAGCTCCTGCCGGATTTGGACAAAAAGCTCCGTCAATATTGTTTATTTCAGCAACAACAATATCTCTTCTGGCAAGATACTCTTTCATCACATTGTCAAAATATTCCTTAGGCGTATCCAATGCGGCTTCACCACCTATCTGTCCGTAAGTAGGCGGACTCAATCTAGCTTGAGCGAATTTCAAAGCAGTAGATATCAATTTTTTGTTTTTAGATATCATCATGCCTATCCTGAAACCACATGCGCTATATCTCTTAGATACGGAATCGATTAGAATCACATTGTCATCCAAACCTTCCAATTGCATAATAGAGAAATGCTCCCTGCCATCATAAACAAATTCCCTGTAAACTTCATCTGCAATCAGATACAGGTCATATTTTAATGCTAATTCTTTAAGCACCTGCAATTCTTCTTTGGAATATAAGTAACCGGTAGGATTATTGGGATTACAAACCATTATGGCTTTGGTCTTATCTGTTATTTTTTCTTCAAAATGTTCAATTTCAGGCAAAGCAAATCCAGATTCTATATCTGACGGAATAGGAACAATATTTAATCCGGCATTTATGGCAAATCCGAGATAATTGGCATAAAATGGTTCCGGAATGATGATTTCATCTCCCGGATTCATTATAGATTGCATGGTAAATATCAATGCTTCCGAGGCACCTGTTGTTATGATAATGTCCTCGGGAGAAATAAAAATATTGTTCTTTTCATAGTATTTGACCAATTTTTTTCTGTAACTGATATTTCCTGCTGAATTGGAATAAGCGATTACATCATGGTCGTAATTCCTGATTGCATTCAATGCAACTTCCGGAGTTTCAATATCAGGTTGACCGATATTAAGATGAAAAACTTTTACTCCTCTTGCTTTAGCTGCGTCAGCATAAGGAACTAATTTTCTGATCGGAGATTCAGGCATTTTTATGCCTTTATTTGATAATTTTGGCATGTGCTATATTTTTTTTAATTCTAAATTGCAAAGTTATTCTATTTCATTGATCTTTACTATTCTCTCATTAATATTTTTAGTGTAATATTTAAAATTATAATATCCCAAATCTAGCCGGCTTCAAAAACACTTCCTTGCAGTCGTACTTTTGAGTCCTAAATTTCTCCTTTATAAATCCTCCATTTTTTTACTTTCCTATGTTCTCATAAAATAAGTTGGCAGAAACATGCAACATGTAACATGCAACATGAAACTTAAAATCTCTCACATCTCACCTCTCGAAGGATATCAATCTAATTCCATCTGCATCAATCTGCATCAATCTGCATCAATAAGGTGCATTTCATTTTTTTGCATTGCGGGTTGGATTCTCCTTTAGGAGTTAGAGGCAAAGTGTGGAAAAAGCGAAAAAATGAAATGCGCCCAATCAATCTTCTTCAATCTACACCAATCTACAACCCTTTCGCATACTCATCAATCGAATCAGCAATAATCTTAACTCCTTTATCTATTTGATCTTTATCCATATTTGAAAAAGAAAGTCTAAAATTATTGTTTTTAACTCCTGCCGGATCAAAAGTTTTCCCCGAAACAAATACAGCTCCGTTTTTTATTGCTATTTTCATTATTTCGGAGGAATCATAGTTAGGAGGCAGTTCACACCAGAAATAAAATCCTCCGTTTGGTTCATTCCATTTTACATAATCAGGCATATATTTTTTGAGGGCTTTATCCATCATGAATTTTCTTTGACTATATTCTTTTCTTAGAAAATCAAGATATGGATAGATTTTTCCTTGTGCTAAAAATTCATTTGCCAGTACCTGAGTGAAATTAGGAGAACAAGCATCCATAGCCTGTTTAATCAACTCGCATTTTTCATAGATTTCCTCATTTACCAATAACCATCCTAATCTGAAACCCGGTCCCAGTATTTTTGAAAATGATCCTGTATAGCAAATAGTCACATTATCAGGCTCATTGCATTTCATTGGTATAGCCATTTCTTTAGCTTCATTATCAAAATAAAGATCGTTGTAGGCATCATCTTCAATCAATATAATATTTTTATCGCCTAAATAATCCAATAATTCCTTTCTTCTGGCTTTACTGTATGTAATTCCTGCAGGATTATGAAAATTAGGAGTAACATATATAAATTTGGGTTTTGTAGGTAAATGTTCTATCTTTTTCTTTAAAAACCCGATATCAATACCATCTTTATTGACAGGGACACTTTCCATTCTTGCCTGATAGGATTTAAATACGGAAATGGCACCGATGAAACTTGGATTTTCGGTAATGATGATATCTCCCGGATCAATAAATTCTTTTGTAAGAATATTAATTGCCTGAAGAGAACCTGTTGTGATAAGAAGTTTATTGGAATCTACAGGTAATCCTTTCTTTTTAAGAAATTTTTTCAATGATTTTAACAAAGGAGGATAACCCGGAGTTGGCCCATATTGAAATGCAGATTTCTTTTTTTCAGGTGGCAGATTATTGAAAATTTCATCTATTTCTTTTATAGGAAAAAGGTCGTTGTTCGGCATTCCTCCGGCAAAAGATATGATCCCCGGCTGAGTGGCGAGTCGCATCAAATCCCTTATTTCAGATGATCTTAATTGTTCGACGCTTTTGGAAAATGCATACATGTTTATTGCTTTTTAATTGGCTCAAAATTAACCTTTTTTTTTAGATTATGGAAATTATTATTTTAATTAAAACGGAATCTAAATTATGGCTTTTCCGGATATTGAAATTTTATTTGCATCTTATGTTAAAAAGTTTAAACAATTGAAATATTTATACGATAAATTTTGTTAATATAATAGAAGTGTGAATTGTTATATATTATAAAAATATCTATGGTGAAAATTATTGATTGTCCGAGAGATGCAATGCAGGGGTTGAAAACTTTTATTCCTACAAGTAAAAAGATAGATTATCTTAATCAATTGCTCAAAGTTGGTTTTGATACTTTGGATTTTGGCAGTTTTGTTTCTCCAAAAGCAATCCCGCAATTGAGGGATACAGCCAAAGTTGTGGAAGCGTTGGAAATAGATAATACCGATACAAAATTATTGGCTATTGTGGCTAATGAGAGGGGAGCACGCGATGCATCTGAATTTGACAAGATCACATATTTGGGATATCCTTTTTCTATTTCAGAAACATTTCAAATAAAAAATACCCATTCAGATATGAAAGAATCAATGATAAAACTGGATAATATTATAAATATAGCTGAGAAGAAAAACAAAAAAGTGGTTGTTCATATTGCAATGGGATTTGGTAATCCTTACAATGACGAATGGAATATTGATATCGTTAATAATTATGTCAATAAATTGATCAATAATGGAATTGATACAATTATCATGTCAGATACGGTAGGATTGAGTAAGAAAGACACAATTTCTCAAGTATTTGAATTTTTAATCCCGCAATATCCCGATATTGAATTCGGAGCTCATTTTCATACAAATCCAAATACCTGGTATGAAAAAATAGATGCTGCATATAAAGCCGGTTGCAGAAGATATGACGGAGCATTGAAAGGATTTGGAGGCTGCCCTATGTCAGGTTATGGATTGGTAGGAAATATGCCTACCGAAAATATAATATATTATATGGACAAAATAGGAGAGGAGACAGGGTTGGATAAAAAAGAATTAAATATCGCTATGCAAAAAGCAATTGATTTTTTCCCTGAGAATTAGTTCAAATTTGCATTAAATTTTATTTAGTATAAATCTGAATTTTGCCATTTTTATCATTTCCCCATTAATTAACATAAATGTTTTTTGTTTTTTAAATAAGAATTTTATCTTTAAGCAGAAAATTTAAAAATAAATTTTTAAAAATTAAGAATTTCGATTATAATCCAAATAATATTTTTCTAATT
>JALVEG010000468.1 GCA_027031145.1 Saprospiraceae bacterium
TAAAAGTGGAAAAAAATAAAAAAAATATATATATTAAAATTATATTTGTATTTTATTTAATATTTGGAGGTTTTATTAATATATATTTGTTGAATGTATAATGTGTTAAATGCTAATTTAGAATATGAAATCAAGAGAAATAAGAAATACTTTTTTAAAATTTTTTGAGGAAAAAGGACATAAAATCGTTCCTTCTGCACCTTTGGTGAATAAAGACGATCCGACTTTGATGTTTGTTAATGCCGGGATGAATCAGTTTAAAGATTATTTTTTGGGAAATGCTGTTCCTGAATATAGAAGAGTTGCTGATACCCAGAAGTGTTTAAGAGTGTCAGGAAAGCATAATGATTTGGAAGAAGTAGGAATTGATTCTTATCATCATACTATGTTTGAGATGCTGGGGAATTGGTCATATGGTGATTATTTCAAGAAAGAAGCTATTGAATGGGCTTGGGAATTATTGACAGAAGTATATGGTATTGATAAAGACAGATTATATGTTACTGTTTTTGGAGGGGATAAATCGGAGAACCTGGAAAGGGATGAAGAAGCAGCATCTATTTGGTCAGCACATGTAGAACAGGATAAAATTCTTGATTTTGGTAAAAAGGATAATTTTTGGGAAATGGGAGATACCGGTCCTTGCGGTCCGTGTTCGGAAATTCATATTGATCTTAGAAGTAAAGAAGAGATTAAAGAGATTTCCGGAAAAGATCTTGTCAATAAAGATCATCCCCAGGTAATTGAAATATGGAATCTGGTATTTATCCAGTACAACAGGAAAGCTGATGGTAGTCTGGAAAATTTGCCGGAGAAACATATAGATACCGGTATGGGTTTTGAGAGATTGTGTATGGTTTTGCAGGGCAAAAAATCCAATTATGAATCGGATATTTTTATTCCAATGATTGAATTCGTGGAAAAAGAAACCGGTTTTAATTATACAAATAATTATGACCCGAATGCTAAAACCGATATTGCTTTTAGGGTTTTGGTAGATCATATAAGAGCGGTAGCATTTACCATTGCTGACGGAGAAATGCCGGGTAATACGGGAGCCGGTTATGTTATCAGAAGGATATTGAGGAGAGCTGTCAGATATTATTATTCGTTTTTGAACAGGAAAGAGCCTTTGTTGTACAAAATGGTAGATATTCTGGCTCATTACTTTTCTGATATTTTTCCTGAATTATCACTTCAAAAGGAATTTATAGCTGAAGTAATCAGGGAAGAGGAAAAATCATTTTTGTCAACATTAGAATCAGGTCTGAAAAGAATGGATAATATAAAGCCTGAAAATGGTATTATATCTGGTAAAGATGTATTCGAATTATATGACACTTATGGATTTCCAATCGATTTGACAAGACTTGTCGCTGCGGAAAAAGGATGGAAAATCGATGAAACCGGATTTGAAATAGCTCTTCAGGAACAAAAAACAAGATCAAGGGAAGACGCAAAAATACAAAGAGGTGATTGGATTAATCTGAAACCGGAATCGGAAATTGAATTTGTAGGATATGATTTTAACACGGTTGAAAATACTTTTGTGGTAAAATACAGACAGGTTAATCAAAAAGATAAAAATGTATATCAAATAGTATTGCAAAAAACTCCTTTTTATCCGGAAGGAGGAGGACAGGTTGGCGATACGGGAATACTTATGTTTGGAGATGAAAGTATCAGAGTTGAAAACACAATAAAAGAAAACGATCTTATTATACATATTGTAAGTAAACTTCCTGAAAATATAGAAGGCTATGTTACGGCAATTATCGATTCTAAACGAAGAAGATTAATAGAGAATAATCATACGGCAACCCATCTTTTACAAGCTGCACTTAAAAAGGTATTGGGCGATCATATTCAACAACGCGGTTCTCTTGTTAATGAAAAGTATCTTAGATTTGATTTTAGCCATTTCAAAAAACTCAGTGATGAAGAAATTGCAAAAGTAGAAGAGATAGTAAATGCTAAAATTAGAGAGAATATTTCAAAAAAGGAGGATAGATCCATTGAAATAGAAAAAGCAAAACAATCTGGAGCAATGATGCTGTTTGGTGAAAAATACGGAGAGAAAGTAAGGATGATCACATTTGACGACAATTATTCTATAGAATTATGTGGAGGATGCCATGTTTCTGCTACCGGTAATATTGGATTTTTTAAGATAATAAGTGAAACAGGAGTAGCGGCAGGAGTTAGAAGAATTGAAGCTCTGACATCAATTGAAGCAGAAAATTATATAAAAAGACAACTGGAAGAGTTAAATGAAATAAGATCATTTTTTAAAAATCCTCAAAATGTTTCAAAAAATGTTTATTCTCTGCTGATGGAGAATAAAGAATTAAAGAAATCTCTTGATAAATTGAAAATTGAACAGGCTTCAGGCTTAAAAGATAAATTAAAAAACGACCTGGAACAGATTAATGGCATAAATGTGATCAGGGCAATAGTTCCTTTGGATGACAGTAAGGCGGTAAAAACTCTCGCATATAATCTTGAAGAAGAAATAGGAAACATTGTGATTGCTTTTGCTTTTGTATCAAATGAAAGACCACAATTAATGCTGGCTGTTAGTAAATCTTTAACTGAAAAAGGGTTAAATGCAGGGACGATAGTAAGAGAAATTGCCAAAGAGATTAAAGGAGGAGGAGGAGGACAAGCTTTTTTTGCAACAGCCGGAGGGAAAGATGTTACGGGCTTGCAAAAAGCATTGGATAAATTGAATGATGTAATAAATATTTAAAGACATAAGCTTCTTTTGTACGTTATATATAAAAAGAAAAAAAATAACTATGAATAAATTGTTTTCAATTTTAGTTTTAGGATTAATATTTTTTGCAACTGATATATTTGCTCAGGAGCAAAGTTTTGAGAAAGCCCTTTTTAAGGACAGGGAAGATTTTAGTTACAGGGATATAATGCTTTCGAGTCCAAATACAGGGAATTATGATCTGAAATATTACAGGTTCGATCTAAATGTGGATCCGGCTAAGAGTTTTATTTCAGGAAGTGTTACACCAAGATTTTTGGTGACCAAAGAAAATACAAGTAATATTTACTTTGATTTTAATTACAGAATGACTGTAGATTCGGTAAAGTATCATGGACAAATAGTGAATTCAAGTTTTTCAGGAGATTTCGAGTTGAAAATAGATCTGCCCGGAAATCTGATCAAAGGTCAGCTGGATTCGATAACCGTATGGTATAGCGGAAATCCCGTTACATCCGGTTTTGGATCATTTGAAATCTCCAAACAATATTGTGCTGATACGGTACCCGTCTTATGGACTCTGTCAGAGCCTTATGGAGCACGTGACTGGTGGCCTACAAAACAGTCATTGAATGATAAAATAGACAGTATTGATATGTTTGTTACAACACCCTTAGGATATAAAGTTGGAAGTAACGGTTTGTTGATCTCAAGAGTAGATAAAGATAACAAAACCATACATCATTGGAAACACATTTATCCGGAACCTGCATATCTGATAGCCATAGCAGTATCTGATTATGCTGAGTATATTGATTGGGTACCTCTGAAAAACGGGGATTCTCTGATGGTTCTTGAATATGTATATCCTTGTAATTTGGATTATGCCAAATCCAAAACCAAAGATATTATTCCGACAATGCAATTTTATATAGATCTTTTTGGAGATTATTCCTATACTTTTGAAAAATATGGACATGCTCAGTTTGGATGGGGTGGAGGAATGGAGCATTCCACAATGACATTTGTAAGTGGATTTAGCCATTCTTTATTGGCTCATGAACTTGCTCATCAGTGGTTTGGTGATAAAATAACTTGTGGGTCGTGGCAGGATATTTGGTTAAATGAAGGATTTGCTACATATCTTGAAGGACTTACCTATGATTTTGGAAGAAGTCCTAATACATGGAGAAACTGGAAAAGAAGCAAAAGAAATAATGCGACATCCTCTCCTCATGGTTCGGTCTATGTATATGATACTACATCGGTCAGTCGTATTTTCAATGGTTACCTTTCTTATTCCAAAGGTGCGTATTTGCTTCATATGTTGAGATGGAAACTTGGTGATGATAATTTTTTCAAGGCTTTAAAAAATTATATTTCCGATCCGGAATTGATATACAATTATGCAAAATCACCTGATCTTCAAAAACATCTTGAAGATCAGAGTGGTATGGATCTTGATGAGTTTTTTAAGGATTGGTTATATGGTAAAGGATTCCCGACTTATTCTTTGGATTGGGGATATGATGAAAACAGTAAACTTTTTATCAGAGTATATCAAACACAGTCTGATGAATCGGTGGATTATTTTGATATGCCTGTTCCTGTTCAATTATTAGGAGAAGGAATAGATACAATAGTAGTCCTTGATAACAGCTTTAATGAACAGTTATTTACTTTGGATATTGACTTTAAAGTTGATAGCATTACTTTTGATCCGGATCAGTGGCTATGTGCCAGAGTTCAGGATATTAACTATCTTAGTACAGATCGGTTTTCCGGTAGCAACAATATACAAGTTTATCCCAATCCTTTTTCAAAAGAAGTCAGGTTTGTAGTTGATGAAGATATCAAAGGTGAGTTGTTGATCAATATTTATGATGTAGAAGGCAGACTGGTTGCCAGATTGAATGGGGATAATAAAAATAGTATTTACTGGAGAGGTGAAAATATTAAAGGCAGAATTGTAGATAACGGAATCTACATATATAAAATAGTATCCGATAAAAATATCATTACCGGCAAAATATTTAAGTTTTAATTTTAAAATTTCAGTGAAAATAAAATGATATATCTTGATGTGACTAAAATCACATATTTGCTTAATGTATATCACACGAGATTTCTTGACATTTAAAATCTAATGATTTAAATTGTGGTTGAATAAAATTAATTATTTGATCATTTAAATCGGTAGTCATGAGAGTTCAGGAATTTTTTGTCAGGATCTTATTCTTCTTACCTTTAGCCTTTTGGGTTACATTCTTATTTCTGATGGTTTTAGGTATTATTGCGTATCTCTTGGGAGCGCATGAAACATTTTACTGTACTGTTTACTGCAAAGTAGCATTGGCTTTATTGATAGGGGGAAGTCTTGCAGTTATTATTTGTCAGGTTAATGCCTGTTGGAAGAAATGATAGGAATGTGTATTTTTTTTTCGCTTTTCCAATTCTTTGCCTCTGGCTCCTAAAGGAGAATCAACCCGCAACGCGAAAAAATGAAATACGCCCTTACAAGATAAAAAATTATTTCCATGCCGGAACAATAAATTTTGTTCATAAATTGAAATTTGTTTTTTTCATTTTACATTGAAAATATGAATAGAAAGTGATTCTTATCCTGTTGCAGCTATTCTCTCCAAACTGTTTTTATTCAAAATTTTTATTTCTTTCTTATTTATTTCGATTATTTTATTGTTTCTAAAATCAGAAAGAACCCTTGAAACGGATTCTCTTGAACTACAGGTCATATCACCCAATTCCCTCCTTGTTAAAGGTAATTCAAAATTGTCTTTTTCAAATATTTCATTTGAGAAATATAATAATGCATCAGCAACTTTACCGGGAACCTGTTTTTGCATTTGATTTAATGCTTTATTGAAAAAATACAATTCATTTTTACATAATTCTACGATTATTTCAAAAGCAAAATTTCCGTTGTTTATTACAAATTCTTTGAATATGGGAGCTTCTACGAAACAAACATTTGTTTTGGAAATTGCCGTTATTGAGAATGTATTGATCTTTGAACTTAATGTAGTGGGAATACCGAGATAACATGGTGATTTTACTACTTTAAGAATTTGTTCTCTTTTGACGCCTTTAGCATGAACTTTTACCAATCCGTTTTGAATGTAGATTATATGATGGGATAGATCATTTTGTATCAATATTTTTTCTCCTTTTTCAAATAAAACGCTATTACAATGATGTCCCAGTTTTTCCATTTGTTTCTCATCCAATGCATTTGCTGCTTTTGATCTGTTTTGGCAATAATAACATAGATCCATCATATATTTAAATTTTTTATAAAGATATACCAATTATGGTTCAAAGTCAAGTTTGATAATAAAAGAGTTTGGTATTGAATACTGAGACGATTGAATACAGTACGGTGTTTCTTGCTTGATTTGTTTTTTTTGTAGATTTCACAAAGAAAAGAAGATTATATTTTGGAACATTGCGGTAAATATTCCTTGCTGACAAATAAAGGTATAAATTCGATAGTGTATGAATTTCTACAAAAAGATCACAATACGAAGAGTATTTTGAAAGGAAAGTTTTAAATAAATCAAGGGATTTCTATGAAAAAAGGAAATATCACAAAAGGTATGTGAATTGTTTGCCGGAATGCAAGTGGATAAATACGCCAAGATATAAAAATAGCCCCCAACTTCAGTTGGGGGTGCAAAATCGATTAAATGTCATTATTTCGTGCAGGCACTATTTAGTGCGCTTTAGCGTACTTTTTATAATTTTATGAGTGGCCGAAAGCTACAATTCTTAATATTTTGATATTAAGAATCAGCCATCGCCATGCCTGAAATATCCAGTTTTTTCTTAGTATTTTTGTCCATCTTGTGGGTACGGGAGCATAAGCAAATTCGCTATAACCCCTTGATAGATGTCTTTCTCTAGTTTTTATTTCCATAATTATATTTTATATTTATTTTTAATTAAATTAATTTCTATTCAGGTAGAAGATACCAAAAAGGATATCCTTTAGCTTTGTGCAGGAACATATAATGCATAAACCATTTCAGCCAATGCCCAGCCAAACCGGGTTCTCCCATTGTATATTTTATTGATCTTCCGTAATTGGGATATTTCTCCCAGTCTTGCACAATAGGATATACTGTCATTGTAGCTGCAATACCGTTGGTTAAACCATAACCGGCAGACACTATACACGCAGCACCCATTTTTGCCATAGAAGCTTTATGTTTCATCAAAGGTTTACCGGATTTGATCCAATCCCTGATATTTTGGGCGACTATTTTACCCATTACTCCTGACGGCATTCCCGTACGTGGAGGAGCCGGGGTTATGTTGGTACCATTAGGGCTTTTTTGCGGTTTTGAAATCGTATGTGGCGGGGCAAAAGCAATTCCCGGCGCGAAGATATTAGGATAATCGGGATGCTGATAAGTAGACGGCCAGTCCGATGCTTTCCATTCTTCAAATGGTTTTGGAGTATAATCCGCATCTACTATCATAAAACCATTGGGTTTAAACAATTTTGAAGTAATATCTTCGCCATCTTTTCCAAATGCTTTTATGCCTGGACCTGAAAATGCCGGAATCAACATAGCGAAATCATATTTTAATACTCTATTAGTGCCATCGAGTTTTTCATAATAAATTGTATCTTTATCCACTTTATAGACTCCTGCTCTCTTTATCCAGTGAATATTTCTTTCTGCAAGAAAAGATTCTGTGAAAATTTTAGTAGGTGTTATATATCCTCCGTATTTCAAATATGCTCCACCCATGGCAAAATCTCCAAGTTCATATTCATTTGTGATCCATGTTATATCGGCAAAATCTAATAATCCTCTTCTTTTAATTTCAAAATAGACATTAAGTACATATTCAAATGCAGCTCCCTGGCATGTTGCACCGGGAAAACCTATACCGACAACTATATTTTGTTTTATTCCCTGCTTCATTTTCTCAATAGATTCCTGAAGTCTTTTCCAAGCCTCAGTCGCATGGCCATAAGTGCATACAGAAACAGTGTTTCCTATATCAGGGCCCAAGCCTTCTGTTTTATCAAATCTCAAAGCAGGACCTGTAGCGTTTACTAAAAAGTCATAGTCTACTTTTTCGATTTTTCCTTTTTCTTCTCCAACAACATATTCAATTGTTACATATCCTTTATCAAAACCTTCACCCCCGTCAGGATGAATAGATGTGGCTTTTGCCTGTTTGTAATCAATATGCCATTTCTTATATAAAGGTGCAAGAGGGAAGTAAACATCTTTTGGTTTCATCCTACCTACTCCAACCCATATATTGGAAGGTACCCACTGATAATTTGAATTGGGAGAGACAACAACAATTTCATGTTTTCGCCCCAAATAATGCTGTAGGTATGAACTGGTGGTATGCCCGGCTATTCCTGCTCCTAAAACAACGATTTTTGCCATAATCTTAATTTTTTATTTAATGCATGCCAGAAAACAGATAATTTTTGATTTGATGCGTTTTCTTGCAGACACAACTTATTTTATGATTCATTAAATTCTACCACGCAAATATAATCATAATTAATATAAATATGAAATATTTTTTAAAATTTAATTTTAATAAAATTCAATATATTGGTGAAAAACATTAATATTCCAAATATAATTGCAAAAAAATGTATTATTAATACTCGATTCTGAATTTAATTTTGTATTCAGGCAAAATAGTCCAAATTGTAAATTCATTGTTTTCTTAGAATTTTATTTAGACACAGTAAAATTTAGATAAAGTGCTATATTTATATTGTGTCTATAATTGGTAAATAATGTTAATAACAAAGTTTTATTATATGATAAATGTCATATTTTTGT
>JALVEG010000469.1 GCA_027031145.1 Saprospiraceae bacterium
CTTTCCCTGTACGAAAATCATCCCTGTAAAAAGTAATATCCAATTTACCGAATTCAAGTTTCAGATCAGGAATTTCCCTTTTTAATATCTCAAACAATCTTTCTGCAAACAGCCCTCCCCTATCCTGAATTCCAATCAGACATGTATCAGCAAAATCACCGTGATTCTCTATCAGTTGTCTGCTTATTCTTTCGATCACAAACCGGAATTTCTTATCCTTCAATATGGTTTTAGCTCTTTTCATACTAAATATTATGGCAAATTTAAGACAGAATTTATTATATAAAAAATAATTTAATATGTTTTTACTAACTATTTTATCAATGTAACAAATCCTTTTCCATTTATTATCTCTCCTCTGGGATTTTTAAACCGGTATTTATATACATAAACCCCCTGAGGCAATATTCCTCCAACATTGTTTTTACTCCCCTGCCACCTGTCCAAAGGATCGTCTGTTTCAAATACCAATCCTCCCCATCTGTTCCAAATAGTCAGATTATAATCCCTGATATATTGAGGATTTATGCCTTTTGGGAAAAAATCATCATTTATCCCATCTCCATTTGGGGTAAATGCATTAGGAAAAAACAAGGTTAATTCAGGACTGATATATATCCGTTTCACTATTGTATCATCACAATGATTTGCGGCAGTAGCTATTAGTTTTATATTAAACAAACCCGTATCGGGATAGAAATACTGAGGTTCAAAATCAAAACTAATATCTCCAGTTCCAAAATCCCAAAAATAATACTCTGCATCTTCGGATTTATTTGTAAAATATATATTAGGATTTAAAATATTAGGATTTGGAGGTGAATAATCAAAATCGGCTACCGGTCCTTTTCTTATTTCCAGCAAATTTTCAAATTCATTTTCAATTTCACAACCAATCGGAGATGTAATTTTAACTTTTATTGTATAAAATCCTTCGTTTTCGTACAAATGAACAGGACTGAAAGCAGTATCTGTAGTACCATCTCCAAAATCCCATATTATATTATATTTATCAGAATAAGGAGAACTAAAATTGTTGAATATTACAGACACAGGTGAACAACCCAAATAATGCGAAGGCTTAAAATCTATCTTCTCAGGTACCGGATAAAAATCCAAAGGCAATGAAAAGGTATCCAGGCACTTATTTATATCTTCCACTATCAGATGTGTAACATAACTTCCCGGTGTATCATACAAATAATCCGGATTTTCAATATTTGCGGTTCCTCCGTCACCAAATTCCCAATTGTATTTTTTTATCGGTCCGCCCTCTGAATATGATTCATTATTAAACAATACCGGAACATCTTCACATGAATCCTGTGTAATATTATATTTTGCATGAATTCCTGGATATACTTTAATTACCAAATCAGTGGAATCATTGCAAATGGTATTATTATTTAATATCAACTTACCGGTATATATTCCCGGTCCGGGAAAAATCACTGTTGCATCCCAGTCAGAAGTAAAATAAGTACTGTCAACTAAATCGAATTTCCATATTATATCAAATATCTTATCCCTTTCAAAACTTTTATTTATAAACTTTACCGTATCCGATCCACAAGCCAATATTTCAAACTTATTGATATCCGTTTGATTTCCATTTGCAATCACAGCCTGAACAGCAGGAGAGCATGATGTCACATTAAACTGAAAATCTCTCATCACGATACCTATTAGTTTCCCTTTTCTGTATTCAAGTACACGTACTCCGACAACAAACTGACCCAAATCAAGAGGTTTTCCTGATATCAATCCTGTAAATCTGTCGATTTTTACCGAAGGTGATCCGCCTATAGGATCATAAAATGTATATGGATTGCGATATCTTACCAAAGGAAAAGGAGGAGGACAATTATCCGGTAATGGTTTAACCCCGTCACAATCATTAGCAGATCCACCTGTTCCGGGTTCTGATCCTCTAAGACCACCACCATGATAGGGATTAAAATATTCATATACCAAAGAATCTCCATCTGCATCTGTAGCAGAATGGTCAAATTCAAAAAAGGAGTTTGCACACAATACACTTGGTGGAAATTTGTTGAAAACCGGACTGTTATTGCCTTCCAATTGAGCCTGTGGAGTAATTTCAACAAAATATGTTGCACCTGTTGCATCAGGAGATAGAATATTAACTATAAAATTTGTTCTACAGCACCTTTG
>JALVEG010000470.1 GCA_027031145.1 Saprospiraceae bacterium
TTGTAATCAAATTGTATTAATATGGCAAAAAAAATGACTTATAAAGAAGCTTTCAATGAATTACAGGATATTGCGGACAGTCTTGAAAACGGAGATCTGGAAGTTGATATGTTGGCAGGTAAAATAAAAAGAGCTTCCGAACTGGTTAAATTTTGTAAAGAAAAACTTAGAAGTATCGAAAGTGAAGTTAATTCCGAAATTAAAAAAAGCGAAGAACTATGACGATAGATGGTTCAAATAGTCGATAATGGAATTTGCAATACTTTCAGCTATTTTGTTTTGATTTTCCGGCAACTCCAGATTATGCCGGTCTTTTGAATTAGATATAAAACCGGTTTCGATCAAAATACTTGGCATAGTGGCATATTTCAAAAGCACAAATCCTGCCTGTTTCACTCCTCGTGATTTAATATTCGCATCTTTGTTTAGATTTTTACTGATTTTATTAGCTAATGATACACTTTGATCCAAAAATAAATTTTGAAATGCCGATAAGAATATATGCGCTTCAATAGAATTTGGATCGAACCAGTCATAATTGTCCTCATAATCTCCTTCCAGAAGTACTGAAGCATTTTCCCTCATTGCAATATCAAGATTATATTCGGAATCGGTTAATCCCATTATGTAAACTTCATTGCCATTGATTTTCCTGTCATGAGGATATGAATTGCAATGAATGGAAAGAAAAATATCAGCTCTCGCTCTGTTAGCCTTTCTGATCCTTTCATATAAAGGAACAAATTCATCCTCTTCCCTCGTCAATAAAATCTTTACATTGTTTGAATTCTTTTCTATTCTCTCCTTGATTTTTTTTGAAATTGCAAGAGTAATATCTTTTTCAGATACATTTCCAAATGAGGTTCCCCTGTCTTTACCACCATGACCGGGATCTATTACTATAGTATATACCGAATCAGGATGAATAAATATATTTCCGGTTGAAATTATATCATTGCAGGTATTATTACCGTTAATATTTGTATCGATTACAAAAAATATTAATAACGTTAAAGAAACATTAAAAAAAGACAATTTAATATTTGATAAAATTAAATATCTTAATTTTGCCATTAGTGTAGTTGTAGTTTTCTTGAAGGCAAAGATAATAAATAATTATAATACATAAAACTTTTGAACAGAATATTTTATATAATTTTATTTTTTTTACTAATTCCTTTCCTTTCAGTTGCTCAGACGAGGGGCGATAGTTTATTGATAAATAATAAAGATTCTGTTCAAATAAATGGCGTTGATAGTTTATCTTTTACCGGTATTGAAGATAAGAGTAATAAAGATTCCGTTGGTTTCAAATACAATATTTCCAACGATGCAGTTGATGATAATTTTGAATGGGGAGCGGGAGATTTTGAAAATTTTGACAAAGACAGCAGTAAAATGGAGTTGTATGATTCAGCTTTTGTAAAATACAACACCATCACACTGAAAGCCGGATACATTGAATATGATTTAAAAAAAAATGAGATCACAGGTAAACCTTTAGTCGACAGTATGGGTAATTTACTTCAAAAACCTGTTTTCACTGATAAAAAAGATGAATTTACTGCAAATGTTATCAGATACAATTTAAAAACAAAAAAAGGATATGTTGAATATGCCGCAAAAAAAGAGGGAGAGCTTACTGTTCACGGCAAATTGGGAAAATTTATCAGTGGTGAAGGTGACAGCATTTATCATGCAGATCAAATGTTCATCCAGGAAGGCTTAATTACAAATTGCAATCTGGATCATCCGCATTGGGGAATCCGGGCAAGCAAGATCAAACTAATACCTAATAAACTTGCTATTTTCGGTGTTTCTACCATTGAGATCGGAGATGTTCCTATATATCCGATTATTTTGCCGTTTGGTCTCTATCCAATGTTCCAGGGACAAAAATCAGGATTGATACTCCCGAAAAGACTCGATTATAACAAAGATTTCGGAGTTGGAGTCAAAGATATAGGAATTTATCTGGTACTCAGTGATTATTTGGATTTAAGAGTAACAGGAGATATTTATTCAAGAGGAACACATGGATTATATATTGAAACAAATTATGCCAAACGTTACAAATTTACAGGAAATCTAAAATTAAGTTATTTTAACGCTATCAGGGAAAATAGTTTTAATACAGAGATCGTAAAATCACCCGCTTTTAATATAAG
>JALVEG010000471.1 GCA_027031145.1 Saprospiraceae bacterium
GCATATCCTGCTCTATCAATAAGACAAACCCGGTAATTTTTTGATAATTTATCAGCAAGAGGTTGAAAGAATAACGACCAATTACCTAAACCTGCATCCATTACAATAGTATATTTTCCTTTGCCTAAACAATTTATGCGAGGGGATAAATTATTCTTTTTAACAATTTCTTTTGGTGTTGAACACGAAACAATTGTTAGCAGAATGAATAATAATTTAATTGCTTTCATAGTTTTACCTTTTAATTTTAGAGCAAAGGTAAGACGCGGTATTTGTATAAAAATTGACCTATGGTAAGTAATGAATTATTTTACGATTTTTTTCCTAATTCGGCTCAGACTTTCGGAAGTAATCCCAAGATAGGAAGCAATATGTTTTAAAGGAACTCTTTGTATAATATGTGGTTGTTTAGAAAGTAAATACCTGTATCGCTGTTCTGCTGTTTGTGTCAGTAATTCAATTTGCTGTGATTGCTTATGAATAAAAAGACTTTCTGCTGCAATTCTACCGATTTTTGCACCGAATTTTGAATTTTCGTATAAATCAATTAAATCTGAAAAAGTAATATAAAACATTTCAGTTTCTTCAAAGCAAACAGTATAAAGAGGTGTTGGTTTTTGTGTAAGTAATGACAAATAGTCTCCAAAAAAATCATTCTCAAAGCATAAATCAATACATACCGGATGATTTTCTTTCCATAAAAAAATACCAGCTGAACCTTTATTAATAATGTATAGTTTTTTCTCTGTGGTATTGGGAAACTTTATTTCTTCATTTTTATTAAAGGTTACTGTTTTTAATCTTTCAGCAAATGTGTCCCACACTTCAATGGGTGCAGAATAATACAGGTCAAAAATTTCTTTTATTTGAATGGTTTTTTTATTCATTCTAATTATGGTCAACGGTTTAAATATGGTGCGTTTGGCATTTCAAAGCACTTAATTTTCGGTTTTGCTCTATGTTTATTTATTGCTCTCATCTTTGGGTTTAGCACTATCTGCCAAATGCACTATATTTTTTGTTAGTAGCTTTTTATTTATTTATCATATTCATAAAGTATTTCATTTCCTATTTTCCAACAATATTTATCATATAAATGATTTGACATTGTTATAACTAATGTTTTGGTTTTTGGATTATAGAAATTCCTATTCGTGTAACTTAAATCATCACCACCGTGTCCGATATAGTAAGTACTCTTGTCAGATGTTGGAATTTTTGCAATACCATAACCATAATTATTTTTAAAGTTGCACATTTTTGCAAATGTATCTCTATCTACTAATTTGTCAGTTTCATATAAATTGACAAAAAATTTATTTAGGTCATTTATATTTGAAAATATACAACCAGCTGAAAATCCATAATTGTAGTAATATTTATATGTAGCAAACTCCAAAAGATCTTGTCTTTCATACATTGGATGTGCAAGGTTTTTATTCCCTATTGGCAAACGAGCATATGTATTTTTCATATTACAAGGTTCAAATATTCGTTCTTTTAAAAGTTTTGAATATGGCTTGTTATTAATTATTTCCAAAACATAACCTAACAGTATATAGTTTGTGTTCGTATATTTAAATTTTTGTCCTTTTTCAAATATTTTTTCTGGTATTTTATTGTAGAGTAATGTATTATTATATTCGTGGAAAGGATTAGAAAATGCTTGGTTGATGATTGTATCTACTACAATTTCTCCTAGTCCGCTTTCGTGTCTTAAAAGTTGCTCAATAGTTATTTTGATGTCCACATTTTTGTTATAAATCAAATCTTTGTTGAAATATTTTCCTAATGTATCATTTAAATTTAAGTTCCCTTTTTCTACTTCTTGCATTATTAAAACGGCGGTAAACATTTTTGTAAGACTACCAATATTAAATATTTTATCAGTTGTCATTTTATGAATGCTGTCTGAAAAACCTATTGCATATTTTTCAGTTTTTCCTTTTTTGCGTATAGATGCAACTAAACCGTATCTTTTATTTTCCAAACTATCACGATATTTTTCAAGAACAGAAATAAGAGAACTACTTTTAGTACTTAAATTATTTTTATTCTTAAATGTAGAACAACTTATAATTGTAAGCACAGTAATTAGTGTTATTATTATATTTTTCATTTGTTGTCGTTTTGTCTAATTGCTACTAACGGTTAATGTATGGTGC
>JALVEG010000472.1 GCA_027031145.1 Saprospiraceae bacterium
AGCTCAACCCGGGGATAAAATCATTATCCACAATGGTGTCTATACTCAAAGGGAAGATATATCAAATCTAAATGGAGAAAAAGAAAATCCTATTATTATTTATGCTGAGGAAGAAGGCAAAGTTGTATATAGAGGACAAAGCGAAGCCTGGCATCTTTCTTCCTGTTCCAATTTGTTTATTTATGGATTTATTTTTGAGAATCAAACATCCAACGGAGTGAATATTGATGACAGTGGCAATTATGACAATTCCACTTTTAATATCACAATAAAAAATTGCATCTTCAGAGATATGAATGCAAACGGCAATAACGATCTGCTAAAATTGTCAGGGCTAAACGATTTTACGGTTGAGAATTGCTCTTTCCTGAATGGTGCCGATGGTGGAAGCGGTATCGATATGGTGGGTTGCCATCAGGGCAGATTTATAAAAAACAGATTTGAAAACATGGGTAGCAATTGCATTCAGGTCAAGGGAGGTTCGCAATATATCACTATCGCTCAAAATACTTTTATCGATGGAGGCAACCGCTCACTAAATTTGGGTGGAAGTACCGGTTTGGAATTTTTCAGACCTCACGATGCTCCTTTTGAAGCAGCTGATGTTGATGTTTATTCAAATATTTTTATTCGCTCTTGGGCGCCGATAGCCTTTGTCGGATCAACACGAGTCAGGGTGTTTAACAATACATTTTACAAACCGGAAAATTGGGTGTTTCGTATTCTGCAGGAAACTGTTGACACAAGCAGATTTATCGCTTGCGGTGATAATGAATTTTCAAATAATATCATTTATTTTGGCAATAATCTACACAGAATAGTCAACATTGGACCCAATACCAGACCTGAATCTTTTATCTTTGTCAATAATCTATGGTACAATTTTGATAATCCTGACTTCGACAATCCCGGACTTCCGGTAGAAGAAACAAATCCTGTCATTCAGAAAAATCCCTTATTTGAAAATATAGATGAATACAATTTCGACCTGACTTCTTCAAGCCCTGCTATCGGAAAAGGTAAATCCGTGTTGGCACCGGAATTGGATTTCAAAGACAGATATTTCAAAGACACATGTAGTATAGGCGCATTTGAATATAATGGAGTATTCAAAGATTTTACCGGTGAACCCGGAACTGTCTGGTATAATCATTTTAGTTATCCCGGAGATTATCAGACTATAAGAATCATGAGTAAAGACATGATTGACAACAAAGAAGTTTCTTATGCTGAAAATAAAGTTTTTTCTTATGATTTCGGAGGAACCAAAATGGAATTCTATTTATTTACATCGGAAGGTATTACTTATTTTAGTTTTAAAGATTTTTATGATAATAATAATGAGCTTGTGAAAATATATGATTACAATCTAAAAACCGCTGATACATTAAGATCCTTTGGCATCTGTGAAAAGCCAATTCTAACAATCATTGATTCGGTAAAATTTGATTTTGTGGCAGGAAAAGTGCGAAAAATCTTTATTACTCATCCATATTTTGATGATTCAAATAACTGTTATAGTTATTTTGGTGATCCCGGAAAATTGATAGAAGGCATTCATTCCGTATATACTTTTATGTTGGGAAATGAATATTTTAACAATGCATATAGTGATAGCCTTCGTTGTTATACTTACTATAATGAAAAAGGAATTGAGTTTACTACTCATTTTGTTGATTATTCATGTGATAGTATCATAGTTGCAACAGCAGATCCTTTATTTAAAAATATTAATATTTTTCCCAACCCTGCAAATGATATTCTCAATATTGATTTTGTTGAGGATTTTACAGGTTTAGTTGACATCTTTGATATATCCGGCAGAGTTGTATTATCCAATTCTCAAAAGGAGAAAAACATATTGCAATTTGATATAAGCTCACTTGCTAAAGGTATTTATTACATAAAACTCAATTCGGATAAAGGGATTTATATACGCAAATTTATTAAAATTTAGTTGTAAATAATCAGTTTGCTTGTTGTCGGGCTAAAGCCCTAAGTATCAGAATTTATCAAGCTCCGTCAGCTAAAGCAGACGGTAATTTATCATGCGATATTACCGTCTGCTTTAGCTGACGGATTATAGAATTCTGCACTGTTTACGGGCTTTAGCCCGATTAGTAATACACGAGTTACGAGTTAGTTTGTCCAGGATAAAAAAAATAGAGATAAAGGCTCTAAAGCTCAAAGTACCGCAAAGAATATTTTTGTGAAGATTAGTGGTTTTGCGTATTTGTGGCAAAATAAATATTATGACGAACTAAAGTAAATATAAATTAATCATTCTCAAAATTCACACAAAAACATAATTTTTATATTTTTACAAAAAATATTAATAATGAAAATTTTCTCTCTGTTATTTTTGGTATTTGGAATAAATATTGTTTTTGCTCAAAGCATATTTCACTATGACCTTAATAAATCCGAATCCGGATTGCTAAAAGAAATCGATTCATTAAAGGCAAGCATTGATACATTTTCCGGTGTCGAAAACTTAAATCCTAAAGAAATATCCATTGCAGTAGATTTTATCAATAACCTTAAGTTCGGATATTATTTTGCGGCTGCACTTTTATCGGAAAATCCTGTATTAAAAAAGGTTATACAGAGCAACAACTATGATAAATTAAAAAATCTTGAAACAGCACAAAAAATTTCACTTGATTATGAATATTTGGAATTTATAAAAGTGAATAATTCCGCTATTGATTTTTCGGAAAAATGTAAAAGTGAACATCCTGAACTTTATGAAGAAGAGATAAAATTTATGGAGTTAAATTCGGGTGACAAGGTGTTTTTTTATTGCAATAATAGTAAATATTTGCTAAAAGCAATAAGTGAAAAATACAAGGATCTGGATATTTATTTAAGTTATTCTGATGATTATGATCTGAAATCTGCATACATCCGGTATAATTTTGATAAATGTTTTGGTCAACTAAAAAAAGACAAAGGACACAGGTATAATATAATTGATATGAATAATGATTCTTCAGGGATTAAAAACATAATTTTTGACAAAATAATCTACTGTTATAGCGATGATTTGGATGTGATAAAAAAGCTTAAAGATAATATCGATAAAAATACAACTCTTATAGTAACCAAGGTTTACAAAACCAGGAAAGAAGGGAAAATCAAAAAGGTAAAACCAAACAAAAGAAAATTTAAAAAATATATTGCCCGGAAAGGTTTTGAAATAATCAAATCAAAAAAGTATGACCAACCGGTTTCAAGACTCGAAAGTACATATCCTTATAAAGAAGTAATAACAGAATATTATGGAGTCAGGTATAAGCTTAGAATGAAAGATAAAACAAGATAATATGCATAAGGGGAAAATAAAATTAAACAATATGGAATTCTATGGGTTCCACGGAGTTCCGGACTCCGAAAGAAAAATCAAACAGCTTTTTGTCATTAGTGTATCATTCGATTTTGATTTCACTCAGGCTGCTAAAGATGATAATTTACATGAGACGATAAATTATGTCAAAGTATATGATATTTGTAAGAAAGAATTGAATAAAGAATATAAACTTATTGAAAGTATTGCCTATCGAATCGCTCATTCAATAAAAAACTCATTTTCAAAAATATCTAATATAAAAGTGAAAATTGCAAAACCACAGGTACAAATTAAGGGTAAATTGGAAAATGTAGAAGTTGTTTATTATTTGTAATCAGTACATCTTTAATCCACATCCTCGTAATCGATAAATTCTCCATCATCCGGTTTATTATTTGCCAGAGGATCTTTTTTTGACGGCGGATCAATACTCTTTTGCCTGAATAAGATTTTGTATGCAAAATAAACAATAAGAATTGTAAAAAGCAGTTTCATTTAAGTAAAATTTATATATACATTATATGCAAATATAATATTAATTTTTTAGATTTAGCATATATTGCTTAAAATAGTTAATTTTGTGAAAATTACTAAACCATTTTAAAATGACTAACAAAAAACTAACTAATATCACAGGATACTTAGTGTTTATTATCACTTTTATAGTATATTATTTCTCAGTAGAAAGAACAGGAAGTCTGTGGGATTGTGGAGAATTTATCAGTGGAGCTTATAAACTTGAAGTAGTTCACCCTCCGGGTGCATCATTATTTGTACTAATCGGAAGTTTATTTGCCAATACTGCGAAATTATTGTCAGACAATCCTTCTGATATTGCATTTGCAGTGAATATAATGTCAGGATTGTTTTCTGCACTTGCTGCTATGTTTGTTACATGGACCACTATAATTTTAGGGAGATTAGCATTTGCCGGGAGGGATGGAGAATTGAATAAAGCGCAAATGATAAGCGTTGCCGGAGGAGGACTTGTCGCAGGTTTATCAGCTGCTTTTGCTATTTCCGTTTGGTTTTCCGCAGTAGAAGGAGAAGTATATAGTATGTCAACTTTCTTTACTGCACTCACTGTTTGGGCAGCGTTTAAATGGTATAGTTTACCTGATGCAAAAGAGTCAGACAGATGGTTGTTATTTGCTGTATTCTCCATAGGTTTGTCTACTGGAGTTCACTTATTGAGTGTTTTGGCATTTCCTGTAATAGCGCTATTGTATTATTATAAAAAATATAAAAATCATAGCACAAAAGGAATTTTAATAAGTCTTTTTGCAGGCATTTTAATGGTTGGTGTTGTATTAAAAATTGTAATAGCCGGAATTCCAAAGCTTTGGACATGGTGGGAATTGTTTACTGTCAATTCATTGGGTTTACCGATTCATTCAGGACTGATCCCTACCTTATTGACAGTTGGCGGAATTATTTACCTTGGTTTATGGTATTCTAAAAAGTCAAACAATTATTTATTACATTTATTTTCATTAAGTGTTTTATTACTTGTGATTGGTTTTTCGACAATTGGAGTAGTCGTTGTAAGAGCTAATGCAGATCCTCCTATCAATATGAATGTTCCCAGTGATGCATTTAGACTTTTGCCTTATCTAAACAGGGAACAGTACGGAGAAAGACCATTGTTGAGAGGCCCGCATTACAAAGCACGGCCAACTAATTATGAAACGACTCCAAGATATGGAAGAGTAGGAGATCATTATGAGATAGTAGATGAAAAATTGACTCCAAAATATAAAGATAAGGATTTGATGTGGTTTCCCCGTGTCGGTCATAATGACGGTGCTCATACCAAATTATATGAAGCCTGGGGAGCAAAGAAAAATAGAGATCCCGGCATGGGATTCAATATTTCTTTTTTCCTCAGATATCAATTGGGATGGATGTATTGGCGATATTTTGCATGGAATTTCATAGGTAAACAAAACAAAAAGCAAGGATACTTTTCGTGGGATGTGTCAAAAGGGAATTGGCTTTCAGGTATTAAACCAATTGATGATGCCAGATTATATAATTCTTCGTTTGAACCTGATTCAATGAAAAGAGATCAGGCTCACAATACTTATTTCTTTTTACCATTCCTGTTTGGTCTTCTCGGATTATTGTTCCATTATCAAAGAAGAAAAAAGGATTTCTTTGCGTTGTTGATCTTGTTTTTAATCACAGGAGTCGGCATTATCCTATATGCCAACCAACCACCGAATGAACCAAGAGAAAGGGATTATGTATTGGCCGGATCGGTTTTAACATTTGCGATGTGGATAGGTCTGGCAGTTCCGGCATTGTATAGCTTATTGATTGAAAAATTGAAATTCAGTAAATCTCTTGTTGCAGGGTTATCTTTTATTGTTGTTCTTACTGCACCGCTTATCATGGGATTTCAGAATTATGATGACATGAGCAGGATGACTCATTACGCTACAAGAGATTATGCATCGAATTTCCTGAATTCCTGTGACAAAGATGCCATTATATTTACTTATGGAGATAATGATACTTATCCGCTCTGGTACGCCCAGGAAGTAGAAGGAATCAGAACTGATGTTCGGGTTGTCAATTTGAGTTTGATAGCAGTTGATTGGTATATTAATAAATTGCGCAACAAAGTAAATCAATCACCTCCGATAAAATTGTCAATTCCTCTTGATAGTATCAGAGGCAATAAACGAAATCAAATGGTATTTTACAATCCTGACAGGAGTAAAATGAAGGACCCGTGGCCATTGAAATCCGTATTGAAGTTTATGGCGGGAAATCATCCTATCCGGGGATCAAATACTACATTCCCAAGTTTTATTCCTACACAAAGAATGTACATTCCTGTCGATAAAGAAAAAGCAATTCAATCAGGTTGGGTAAGTATTGCTGACAGTGCCAAAATAGTAGATAGCATTCCATTGAATTTTGATAAAAAAACTTATTTAACAAAAGATGAGATTGCAATTTTGGATATTCTGGCAAATAACGTCGGTGAAAGACCAATATATTTTTCCGTTACAGTCAGAAATGAAAAACTAATGGGATTAAATGATTATACTGAGCTTGAAGGCTTGGGATTGAGAATTGTCCCGATAAAATCCAAAAGCGATAAAAGAATGCAGATTTATGGTTCGGGCAGAGTTGATGCGGATAAGATCTATGAGAATGTGATGACAAAATGGAAGTGGGGCAATTTCGATACTCATGAAACATTCATAGATGAAAGTTACAGCCCGGAAATAAGTGCTATGAAAATGGTGATGACCAGAGCAGCGAAAGAGTTTATCAATAGAGGGGATAAGAAAAAAGCGGCAGATCTGGCTAAAAAGTATTTTGAAGCTTTTCCTCATTACAATTTCCCTTATGATTATTCGATTATTCCGTTTATTGAAGTACTGGTTTCGGCAGGGGAAATAGAAGAAGCGGAAAAACACATTGACATTTTGGCAAATGAAGTAGATCAGTATATGCAGTTTTTCTATTCTCTTGACAAAGATGATCTGAATTCTTTCGATACGGAGATTCAGAAAGCTCAAATGGCTATTGGCGGATTACTGAGAGTATTACCTAAATTAAATGATAAAGATTATCAGGATAAAATAGAAGCAATGCTCAAACCATATATGGAAAGAGAATCGTTGCAATAGTATCTTAAAAAATATTTTATAAACAAACCCGGATACTTGCCGGGTTTGTTTTTTTTACTCAAAATGACTTTACGTGAGAAATGTATTCAAATTTTTAATATTTTATCGTAATTATTCAGGTATTATTAATCGGGCTAAAGCCCATAAATAGAGCAAAATCCTATAAACCGTCAGCTAAAGCAGACGGTAAAATCGCACAGTAAATTACCGTCTGCTTTAGCTGACGGATTTTGATTGACTCTTATAATTAGGGCTTTAGCCCGATAATATACAACCTGAGTTGTTACATTTTATCGTAAAATAAAAATTTTAAACAGATGAAAAAGATTTCAATAGGTTGTGATCATGCAGGATATGAGTATAAAAAATCTATAATTAAAATGCTGGAAAAAATGGGCTATGAGGTTATCGATCATGGTGCATATAGCAGTGAGTCTGTTGACTATCCGGATCATATACATCCTGTCGCAGAGGATGTGGAATCTGGCAAGGTGCCAATGGGTATAATCATGTGCGGTAGCGGAAATGGAGCTGCAATAACTGCCAATAAACATCAAAAGATCAGGGCAGCGCTTTGCTGGAAAAAAGAACTTGCCGCCTTGGCACGCCAACACAACAATGCAAATATCCTGGCAATGCCTGCAAGGTTTGTCAGCCTCAGACTTGCAAAAGAAATGGTTAAAATATTTCTCAGCACTGATTTTGAGGGAGGAAGACATCAAAGAAGGATCGATAAGATCCCTGTTGAGTGTTAGCAAGAGTTACAACCCAATAGGTATAATTTATTTTTTCTTTTTTTTCTGTCTTTTTCTTCCATAACAACCTTTTTAGTTTTACGGATTTAGTGAAATCTTCTTATTTTCATGTTCTTTTATGCAACATTTACGGAAGATTAACACAACCGTTATGAAAAATGTTTTCTGTATATAATCTAATATTTTCGTATTTATGAATGTGGGATTTCCACCCCCTTTTGTTCCCCCGCCAGCGGGGGATTTACGCACCCTTAATGAGAGAGTTTGGAGTTTAAACTAAATTTTATTTTTTATTTTTAAGTTTTTTATTTGGGGTTTTTGTTCCCCCGCCAGCGGGGGTTAGGGGGTGGAATTTTCATATAGTCCCTTTTGTTTTCCCCTGTTCCCGATGAAATACTCCGTTTATTTCACAGAAAAAATCAAATTCATCTCAAATAGATATTTAAAGGAGAGCCCAACCAAATACACAAAAAATAAAATACACCTCCCTCAAATTCACTCTCCCCAACTTCTGATGATTTTGCTGCCTTCTTGTTCGTCATGAACAATATCCAGATATGTATTTACTTCTTCTTTTAATTGACTTACATGAGAAATAAGCCCTACTATACGGTTTTCCTTACGCAAAGATTTAATCGTATCAAATACAAGACGCAAGGACTCCTCATCCTGAGTACCGAATCCTTCATCCAGAAAAAAGAAATTTTGGTTTGATTTATTCTGTTGTTGTACAATGGAAGCCAGTGCCAGTGCCAGAGATAA
>JALVEG010000473.1 GCA_027031145.1 Saprospiraceae bacterium
ATTTTCACCTCAACTCAATCAGATAATTATATTTGAGTTGTTGCCGGATTAATTTTGTACAAAACCTTTTCTCTCCAATAAGGCTTTAATATCAGGTTCTCTTCCGCTGAATTCTTTGTATAGTTCCATGCCCGATTTGGTACCTCCGAGGCTAATCATCTTTTGATATTTTTTTGCCAATTCAGGATTGAAAATATCTCCTGAGTTCTTGAACATGGCAAAAGCATCAGCATCCAATATTTCAGCCCAAAGATAACTGTAATATCCTGACGAATATCCCCCTGAAAAAATATGTGCAAAATATGTACTTCGGTATCTTGGTATTATTTCATCTATAAGACCGATTTTGTCCATTGCCGCTTTCTCAAATTCCAAAGTATTTCTATGTTCCGTATCTTTTAAAGTGTGCCAATCCATATCTAGAAATGAAGCTGCAAGATATTCCACAGACCTGAATCCTTCATTAAAATCATTTGCTGCATTCATTTTTTCTATCATTGCCTGAGGAATCACTTCTCCTGTTTTATAATGTTTGGCGTATAACTCTAAAACTTCGGGTTCGCTCATCCAATTCTCCATAACTTGTGAAGGAAATTCAACAAAATCCCTTGGCACATTTGTTCCTGAAAGTGAACCGTATCTGACATTGGAAAGCAATCCGTGCAATCCATGCCCGAACTCATGGAAAACAGTCTGTGCCTGGGAAAAACTAAGCAATGAGGGACTGTCTTTAGTCGGAGCAGGGAAATTGAAATTATTGGTTACTATCGGAGACACAAAATTGTCAATATTGGATTGAACTCTCAATTCATTCATCCATGCACCACCTTTTTTACTGGGTCTTGCAAAGAAATCCATATAAATAATTCCCACATGCTTACCATCGTCACCTACTACCTCATATACCTGTTGATCTTTGTGCCAAACTGGGATATTTTTCATTTCTTTAAATGTCAGACCAAATAATTTATTAGCCAATGCAAAAGCTCCTTGTCTTACTGCATTTACTTCAAAATAAGGTCTGGTTTCATCTTCATCAAATTTGTATCTTTTTTCCCTGATTTTTTTCACATAATATCTCCAGTCAGCAGCTCTGAATTTATCATCTATTCCATCCATTTTCATCATCACAGCCAGCATATTCCTATCGTGTTTAGCTGTTTCTAATGCAGGTTTCCAAACTTGATTCAATAATTTGTAAACATTATCGGGATTTTCTGCCATACTTTCTTCCAGTACATAATCAGCATGAGTTTTATAACCAAGCAATTGAGCTCTTTCAGTCCGAAGTTTTACCATTTCTTCCAACACTTTTTTATTGTCATGCTTGTTATTGTTGTTGCCACGCATAGCATAGCCGCTAAATATTTTTTCTCTTAATTCCCTGTTTGGAGAATAATCAAGAAAGGGATAAAAACTGGGGCGTTGCAAAGTAAATGACCAACCGCTATCATGTCCTCTTTTTTTAGCTTCTTCCGCAGCTGCTTCGACAAAATTTGCAGGCATTTCACCAAGATCTTTCTTATCCGTTACATAAAGATCAAAATCATTGGTTTCCGCAAGCAAATTATCTCCAAATTTCTGTGATAAAGATGCCAATTTCATATTGATTTCCTTCAATCTTTTCTTTTTATCCTCGGGTAGATTTACTCCTGCTCTAACAAATTTTTTATATGTCTCTTCAAGTAATTTCTTGTCTTGAAAATCCAGATTCATCTTATCTTTTTGTTTAAATACTTCATTTATTCTGTCAAAAAGCTTTTTGTTCATTTTTATATTATCATAGTGAGCTGCTAATTCAGGCCTGATTTTTTTTGCCGTTTCTTTTAAAACATCATCCGTATTAGCAGCTTCAACGGCATAAAACACATTTGAAACCTTTTTCAAAAGACTTCCCGATTTTTCATAAGCTACAATGGTATTTTTAAAAGTCGGGGCTGCTTTTTCATTTACGATAGCATCGATTTCTTTTTGTTGTTGTTTTATTCCTTCTTCCATAGCCGGAAGATAATCTTCGCTTTTGATCTTGTTGAAAGGGGGAGTTTCAAAGGGGGTGTTCCATTTTTCAATTAGCGGATTATTCTTGATATTGGTTGATATTTCATTTTTCATATTTTCATTATTTTGTTCCGTTTGACATCCAAACAGAAACACCATACTTAGTAAAACAATATATTTGATCATAATTAAAATATTTAATTTAAATTTAATTTATTTGCTATTATTCTAAAAGTCAGATGTCTTAAGGATCAAAAGAAATTGTATCCTTATACAAATGAAAAATAACTATAATCAGAATACCAGGCAACATATTCCCCAATTATATTTCTTCCAAAAGAATACTTTACCATATCAACTCAGTTATTACTAATCGGTGTAAAGCCCGTAAATAGTGCAGAATTCCATAAACCGTCAGCTAAAGCAGACGGCGCTTGATAAGTTTCTATATTTTGGGCTTTAGCCCGATAACAAGCAACTTGAGTATTTACACTTTATCAAACTACATATAGTTATTTCTTGTGTGGCGTACTACTACCAATAGTATGATCCCAAAATAAATATTTAACCGGACTTAATAATATTTATACAGATATATTATTTTACAGGATTATCACCGGCAGGATTTACCATACCTCCACTAACTTTTTTACCATTCTTATAAACATATTCTATCTGCACTTCTCCCTTATCATCATAATATCTTACAGTTCCGTCAATAACATCATTTTTATATTCTACTTCTTCCTGCTTTTTACCATTACCGTCAAAATATTTTATTCTGACTCCATTTAGTTTACCATTTTCGTAATTAGCTTCCTCTATTATTTTATTGTATTTATATTTGATGTATTTACCATTCAGATCATCATTTAAAAATTCAGCAGATTTTGATAAATATCCTCTGTTGTCAAATTCGATATATTTACCATTTAAGTTACCATCAATATAAGATGTTATAGATTTAATTTTACCATCTTTGGGATTATACTCAATCCATTGCCCCTCTTTTTTACCATCTTTAATAAAACCTTCTTCGACAGTATTACCATCTTTGTCATACTTAACTGCTTTTTTTACATTTGTACCTTTCAGACTTATCATGTCATACCCGTCTGATGAAAAAGCTTTTTTCCCTTTATTTGAAGAGGAATTAGTATTACATGAAAAAACAAATAGCAATCCAAAAATAAAAATTAAATTTTTCATAATTATTGATTTTTTTATTAAAGTTAAAATATTTCTGTCTAAATTGCAAATATAAAAATTAAATTTCAATTATATTTAACGAAGAACAAACATTTATAATTATTTAGATTTGAAAAAAATGATGACAAACAGGGAAATAGCCAAATATTTTGATCTTCTTGCAAAATTAATGGAACTCCATGAAGAAAACCCATTCAAAATAAGATCATACCGTAATGCATATAACATATTAAGGCAAATAAATGATCAGGTTATTGATCTTGATGAAAAACAATTACTTGAAATCCCGGGAATCGGAAAAGCAATTGCAAAAAAGATAATTGACCTTAGAGAAAGAGGTACCTTTGACGCATTGGAAAAAATGTTGGAAAAAACTCCTCCCGGTATACTGGATCTATTGAAACTAAAGGGGCTGGGACCAAAAAAAATCCGTATGATCTGGAAAGAACTGGGCGTGGAATCACTTGGTGAACTGGAATATGCAATAAAAGAAAACAGATTAACTATTTTAAAAGGATTTGGTGAAAAAACTCAAATCAATATCCTAAAGCAAATATTATTTCTGGAATCAGTAAAAGGAAATTATCTTTTTTATAAGATAATCCCAATAGCTGATGAACTGATAAAAATATTGACAGAAAAATATCCTGAGGATTCTTTTTCTTTGACAGGAAATCTTCGCAGATACTATCCAGTTGTATCAAGTATCAGCATTGTTAGTTCGATTGGAACAGAAATTATAAAAAAAGATCTTGCAGATCTGCTGGAATTCAAAGAGGAAGAAATTTTTTATAAAAATATAAAAATCCATTTTATTCAAACTATCTCAAATAGTTTCGGTTTGGATCTGTTTGTTAGCACAGGTCCGGAATTATTTGTTGAAAAATTCAAATTAACCGACTACAAAGATGAAAATTTAATCTTTGAAAATAATAATATCCCTTTCATTCCTCCTGTATTCAGAGATAATGTTGAGATAATCAATAATCCTGAAAAATTTGATGAATCAAAATATATTCACCTTGCTGATATCAAGGGAATCATCCACAATCACACTGTCTGGAGTGATGGAAGTGACAGTGTTTTTGATCTTGCTAACTATTGTAAGGAAAAAGGATATTCTTATCTAGTAATTTCCGATCATTCAAAATCCGCATTTTATGCCAATGGTCTTAAAATAAATCAAATAAGATATTATTTGGAAGATATAGCTGAAGCAATTTCCAAACTTGAAGGTTTTAAAATATTTTCAGGAATAGAAAGTGATATCTTAAGCGATGGCAGTCTTGACTATGATGAAGAGACATTATCAAAATTTGATGTTGTAATTGCCTCGATACATTCCGGACTGAGAATGGAGAAAGAAAAAGCAACAAAAAGAATATTAAAAGCGATAGAAAATCCTTTTACCAGAATAATAGGACATATCTCCGGCAGAATATTATTGGCTAGGGAAGGGTATCCTCTTGATTATGATACAATATTTCAAGCTTGTGTGCAACATGATGTGGTAATAGAGCTCAATGCAAATCCTCACCGCCTTGATATTGACTGGAAACTGATAGCCAAAGCTCAGGATATGGGAGTGAAATTCAGCATCAATCCGGATGCCCATGCAAAACAGGAAGTAGATTATTTAAAATACGGAGTTCTAATGGCTCAAAAAGGAGGAATATTAAAAGAAAACTGTCTTAATATCAAAAACATAGAAGAATTTAAAGATTGGGTTGGAGAAAAATAAAAAAAAGATGTTTTGAGCGTCAGCTCAAAACATCTTATAATATTTAGCTTGATTTCATTATTTTATAATGTCTGCCAATATTTTATTTACACTATCTTTAGCATCACCATAAAGCATGTCAGTATTATCTTTGTAAAATAAAGGATTCTGAACTCCGGCATATCCTGTAGCCATTGATCGTTTCATTACGATAACTTTATGAGCTCTCCAAACTTCAATGACAGGCATACCGTATATCGGGCTTGATGCATCTGTCAAAGCTCCCGGATTTACAATATCATTTGCACCGATAACCATAACCACATCCACATCATCCATAAATTCATTAACTTCATCCATTTCCAAAACTATATCATAAGAAACATTTGCTTCAGCCAATAATACATTCATATGTCCGGGTAATCTTCCCGCTACAGGGTGAATACCAAAAGTAACCTTTTTACCTTCTTTTTGAAGAATATCAACAAGGTCATGAATGGGATATTGTGCTTTGGCAACTGCCATTCCGTAACCTGGTACTATCATGATGTTTTCAGCTTCTTTTAGCATTTCCGCTACTTCTTCATGTGTAGTGGATGTCACTTCACCTTCTATGTCTCCGCTTGTCGCAACCGGAGCATCACCAAATCCTCCAAAAATAACCGATAAAAATGAACGGTTCATCGCTTCACACATAATGATGGAAAGAATTGCACCCGAGCTACCAACCAATGCACCTGTAATAATCAATAAGTCATTTCCAAGCATAAAACCTGCCGCTGCTGCAGCCCAACCAGAATATGAGTTTAACATTGAAACCACTACCGGCATATCTGCACCTCCTATTGCCATTACCAACATCACACCTATAAACAAAGCGATTGCTGTCATTATATAAAGGTAAATCATTCCGTCTGTTCCGGGTGCCATTGTAAATAGAACACCAAGAACAATAGAAATGATCACCAAAGTAATATTCACAATATGTCTTCCTGGATACAACAAAGGTTTACTTCTGATCTTTCCGTCAAGTTTCCCCCAGGCAACAATCGAACCTGTAAAGGTAATCGCACCGATAAACACTCCGATAAATACTTCGACAAGATGAATAGTTCGTTCGGTATCAGGCAGGCTTAATGTATGGGGATCCAAATAAGAACCAAAACCAACCAATACTGCGGCTAATCCTACAAAACTATGAAGAATAGCTACCAACTGTGGCATTGCTGTCATTTGAACTTTTCTTGCAACCAATACACCTATTACCGAAGCAATAGCAATTGCAATAACTATGTAAATATGTCCATTAACGTCTTTACCAAGAACGGTAGATACAATCGCTATAAACATACCGACTATACCATAATAGACACCTCTTTTTGCAGACTCCTGAGACGATAATCCTCCAAGACTCAGGATAAATAAAATTCCTGCAAATAAATATGCTGCTGTTTGTATTTGTGTTGAAATCATAATCAATATTATTTTTTAAACATTTTTAACATTCGGTGTGTAACAAAAAATCCCCCGACTATATTGATACTTGCAACCAGAATTGCAAAAAATGCAATTATCGTCATAGGATTGGATAAGTCATTTTGAACTTGCAATAATCCACCAATAATAATTATACCACTAATAGCATTTGTAACAGACATCAAAGGAGTGTGCAAAGCATGAGTCACATTCCAGATAACCTGCCATCCTACAAATACCGCTAAAACAAAAACAGAAAAATGCCCCATGAAATCAGAAGGAGCAACTTTACCCAACAAGAATAAGAAAAGTCCTATTACAACCAGAGAGATCGCTGTTGTTTTAGCTTTCTTTTTAGCTGCTTTGGCTTCAGTGACTTCAGGAGATTCTATTTCTACCTTCGTTTCCTCAACTTTTTTCTGAGGGCTTACCGGCAAAGGTTTGGGAGGCCAGTTGATCTTACCGTTGTAAGTAACCATGGCTCTGCTCACAATATCATCTTCCATATCAATATGAAAGTTTTCTGCTTTACCCATATCATCCAACAGATGACATAGATTATTTCCATAAAGGTCACTGGCTTGTGTAGGCAATTGATCTAATTTCCCCACTATTGTTACACCGTTACCGGTTTTATAAACTTCATTGTCTTTTGTCAAAACACAGTTTCCTCCTGTTGAAGCAGCCAGATCGACTATTACAGATCCGGGTTTCATTTCCGCAACATGATCCTCGAGGATCAATTTAGGTGCTTCCCTGCCGGGGATTTGTGCTGTTGTGATTATTATATCCACTTCAGCAGCCATTTTTTTGAAAAGTGCCATTTCAGCTTCTATAAATTCCTTGCTCATCACCTTGGAATAACCCGAAGCTGTAGCACCATCTTCTTCAATATCTACGGTTAAAAATTTACCACCCATACTTTCAATCTGTTCAGCCACTTCTTTTCTTGTATCAAAAGCATATACAATTGCTCCAAGTGATTTAGCTGTTCCGATTGCTGCTAATCCTGCAACTCCTGCACCGATTACCAGTACTTTTGCAGGTGGAACTTTACCGGCTGCTGTTATCTGACCATTGAGGAATCTGCCAAAATAATTGGCACCTTCAATAACCGATCTGTAACCTGCAATATTTGCCATCGAAGACAAGACATCCATTTTTTGAGCTCTGGATATTCTGGGAATAGCATCCATTGCAATAGCATTAACACCTTTGGTTTTTAATTTTTCAAGCAATTCAGGATTTTGTGCCGGCCACAAATAGCTGAGTGTTACCAATCCTTTATGCATCATTTCAACCTCTTCATCGGTTGGGGGTTGCACTTTAAAAACAATATCCGATTGATCGTACAATTCTTTCATTGTTTTCACGATAGTAGCACCTGCTTTTTCATATTCTTCATCGGAGAAGTTGGCATTATTACCAGCTCCGCTCTGAACCAATACTTCAAAACCTTGCTTAATCAATCGTTGTACCGTTTTAGGGGTACCTCCAACACGCAATTCCTGCTTTGATAATTCTTTTGGAATTCCGACTTTCATATCATTGATTTTTAAATTTGTTATAAAATAATTCAATATTAAAAATTAAAACTCTAAAGTATAAAACTTTTTCAATTTAAAATAATTTTATGCAAATAATTAATGCTTTTGCAAATAATAGCAAAATTTATATTATATTTCAAGCAAAATAATCATATTTTACAAAATTTTATTTTACAGAAAGAAAATTTGATACAAATAGATCAAGCCGAAAAGTTATGGCTTAGCATATATTCTAAATTTGGGTAGTTGTTAAAAGATCTTATTTATTTTAGTGACAAAAGGAGTTAAAATACTTTAAAAATGAATTATTGTTTGAGCTCTGACGAAGTCGAGTGAGTTTAATTTATTTAGGGGACACTGAGTTTATTGAAGTGTGTTATAGCTTCTTTTAAAAATCATAAAATTTGATAACACAAATCTTCCAAAGATAATTAATATAAATTTTTTCCGGTTTTTAATTTTATGAAAATCAGCTCATTAGTAAATAATTTATGTATTAATGATCTCTTTCCTTGTTCAAAACATTTAGTGATTTCAATTAAATA
>JALVEG010000474.1 GCA_027031145.1 Saprospiraceae bacterium
CTTGAATAATCAATGTTGGTATTTCGATCCTGTTGAGTTTGGAAGTGATATTCCAGTTTTTCATTCCTTCACTAAGCCAGAGATTTGACCAGTCCGAATAAAGAGTTTCGGTTTTATCTCCATGATATTTTTTTAGTTTTTGGATAATAGCAGGAGTATTTTTCAGAGTGTTTTTGATACCTTCGACTGTTTTCTCTTCATTCAATACATGAGTAGCCTCTGCTATAATAGCAACAGGATTTGGCATATGTATGTTTGCTGCAAAGAGCAATGCAATAGTTCCACCGTCACTATGCCCGTAAAGTATAAAACTGTTTAAATTGTATTTGGTGATAACCTGTGGTAATGTTGATAATGCTTCATCTGCAAAAAAAATCTTTGTTAAAGGTTTATATCTTTTGGAGGATTTACCATGACCTTGTCTGTCATACAACAGAACATTACATCCTGTTTTTTCAACCAGCTTAAGAGGAAAATCTTTCCATTGTGTAACAGACCCTAGTGCATCATGAAGCATTATGATAGTAGGTTTGCTATTATTTTCATCAACAACGATATGTTTTGTCCATATCTTTTGTCCGCAAACGGATATATGTTTTTCAGATATATTCATGCTCATTCAAATGGATTATTCTACAATTCGGATTTATACCAAATAAATTTTAGAATGACGTATAAATATTTAAGAATTAATTTTTCAAAATTGAGTTAAAAAACGCAGGCATAGCCATAGCTACGGCGAGTATTTTTAACGAAAATATTGGAAAATTAAAATTGAATATATGCGTCATTTTGGAGTTTATTTGGTATCATACAAATATAATCAAAATCAGGATAATAATCAAGTTATGAATAAGCTTTGTTGCAATGTTTAGAATAATATCAAATAATATTTAAATACAATATATCTATTCAAATTTAACATATTCGTTAAGTGATTGACAAACAGTGTAATAAAAACAAAATACAAATAGAAAATATTTGATTATCTACCCAATTATCAATATCCAAAATATTTTAAAAATAGAACACGGATGACACTGATTGTACTGATTTTCGCAGATTTAATCAATTTATAATCTTCATATATACTATGAAATATCGTTTATTGTCAACAAGTTATTAAAGTGTGAAATTTCAATATTCATATTTGGAATAAATGCTTCAAAAATATAAAAAAAACCAATTATAGAATTTATTTTTGGTTATTTCTCCTCTGAAAACAGAGAATATTCCAATTATAAAACGTATATTTAAGTGTAAGAAAATCTATTGCTATAATCGGTAGAGAAGAATAAAAAGGGAAAATGAAAGCTGCTTTCATCTGGGAAGTCGGAATTTTTAGAAATAGTAGATTCACAGTTAACATTGAAAGATTTAATTCAGCCAAAATCGTTAAAGATGATAAATTGAATGCATTTATTATTTGTAACTACTCAGGTAGGGTGCTTTTGAGATGAAAAAATTCTATTTTTTTGTCAGAAGAAGCTTATTTTTTGAAGGCGTAGTGGAGCTACGTCGAAAAAAATAGCTGAAATATGGCAAAAAAAGAGTTTTTTTCAATCAAAATGACTCTACCTGAGTAGTTACTATTATTTAATATTTTAATTTGCCGCACTAAATATTGAAATCTGTATAGATTAAGTTGGTTATTCCATAATGTCCACTTGTTTTTTTTATTAAATAGTTGTACCTTTGGTTTAATTCTAAAAAAACTTCACATATTACTTATATATGATTCAAAACATTGATTATATGCTGTTAATAGGTATTCCAATTATAATAGTGACTGCTTTATTATCATATCTATTGACCCGGATACATTTTCAAAATAAAATTTCTAAATTAAAATACATTCATTCTTCTTTTGAAAAAGAAAAATTTAATGAAATATCAAATCTAAAGCAGGAAATAACAATTAAAGAATCGGAATTGAAAAATATCGCTTCTCAGTGGAAAAAAGATATTGAAAGATGGGAAGAAAAATGGCAGGAGGAACAAAAAAGGCTGAAGGAAAAAGAAGAAATTTTCCGCAAAGAATTTGAAAATCTGGCAAACAAAATACTGGAAGATAAATCCCGGAAATTCACACAACAAAATAAAGAAAATCTCGATCAAATACTTAATCCTTTTAAAGAAAAAATGGAAGAATTCAAACAAAAGGTAGAAAGGGTCGATAAAGATAGTTTTGGCAGACATAAGGAAATGAAAGAGCAACTCAATCAGCTTAAGGATATGAACCAAAGACTGAGTCAGGATGCGATCAATCTTACAAAAGCTTTGAAAGGAGACAGCAAAACCCAAGGCATTTGGGGTGAAGCAATATTAAATAGTTTATTAGAAAAATCCGGATTGGAAAAAGGAAGGGAGTATTTTGTACAGGAAAGTTACAAAGCAAATGATCATGAAGACAGGCAACGATTGCAACCTGATGTAATAATTCATCTCCCTGATAATAAAAGAATGATAATTGATTCAAAAGTATCCCTTTCTGCTTATGAACGCTACATCAATTCCGAAGATAAAGATGAAGAGTCCAATAATATTAAACAACACCATATTTCTGTCAAAACCCATATAAATGAACTGAGTAAAAAAAGATATGAAGATCTTCTCGAAGGATTAACTCCAGAATTCGTTTTAATGTTTATACCGGTAGAACCGGCTTTTTCTCTTGCTATCAGGGAAGAACCATCTTTGTATAATACAGCTTTTGAAAAGAATATAGTAATTGTTACTCCATCTACTCTTCTTGCAACCCTGAAAATTGTTGACAGTATGTGGCAAAATGAAAAACAAAGGCAAAATGCTTTCGAGATTGCAAAAGAAGCAGGCGCCCTTTATGATAAATTTCATGGATTGATAGAAGATTTGATAAATATGGGCAATAAACTTGATAAAGCAAGAGACAGTTACAATGATGTGATGAATAAACTGTCAAAAGGACGGGGAAATCTTATAAAAAAAGTAGAAAATCTTAAAACATTAGGGGCTAAAGCAAAAAAACAATTACCGGAAAAGATATAATTAATTACAAACGATGTAGAATAATTTTTGAATTATATTTATTAATCTTTAAACAAAAAATCATGAAATCTAAACAGCGACCATTAATTCTTTCTTTAGTACTATTGTTATTCTTTGCGCTAAATGCAGATGCTCAGTTCGGAAATTTGAAAAATAAAATTAAAAGCTCGAGAAATAAACTACCAAAAAATAAAACAGAAAAAAAACAAGACAAGAAGACAACTGAAGACGCCACCTTAACAGGAAGGATTTGGTATGTTTCCATTTCAAAAGGTAAAAACAGAAATCCGGGAACAATAGATCAGCCCTTGAAAAATATAGATAAAGCAATAAAGAAATCAAAAACAGGTGATGAGATCTTTATCGCAGGCGGTAAATATATGGGAACATTCAAAATTGGATATCTGGAATCGGATAAACCGTTAAAATTATACGGCAGTTGGGATGAAGGATTTACCAAACAGGATATTATCAATCACCCAACAGTATTTCAACCAGATAATGCAAGTGGAGGTAAGTCGAGAAAAGCAATGCTGAGATTTACAAAAAATGTGGAAAATACTGTAATAGACGGCATAGTTTGGGATAGCGGTGAAAGAAATCTTTATGATCCAAAGAAAGGATTTGTTGAAGGCGTGGAAGGTGGCCTGATGAGATTGCCTACCGAACCGTTAAAAGGATTTAACAGTACCGTGGGAGAACCCCTGATTTCTTTTAGAAGTTCTTCAAGAGGAGGAAATATTACGATCAGTAATTGTGTTTTTGTAAATGGTGCTTCTTTTGCTATTCAGGCTGGCTTACATTCCGGAACATTTAAAGTCATAAATAATGTTTTTGTAGCAAACAGAATGGCTGCTATTGAGATATACGGTACTTGTCCGGGTAGTAAAGAGAGAAGAAATATGGTTTCCTGTGGAGAAGTGGAAATTGCCAATAATACGATTCTTTTTACCTGGAGCCGGTTAAAAGATTATCTGGATATGGGATATGGGGTAAGGATCATGACAAAATTAAAGTATGATATCCATGATAATATTATCGGTGCAAATATAATGGGTGGTATTGATAACTCCAGATTCTGTAAAGATGAATATATTAAAATCGATAATAATATATTATTTGGGAATAAAGGAGGTGATCTGTATTATACTCCTGAGAGCAATACCAAACTTCAACTAACCGTGGATGAATTTGAAGACCTGGAATTTGAAAGTGTATCAGGCAATAAAGGTGAAGCTCCCGATATCAATGTTAATAAGGCTTATTTAAAGGGTTTTTATAGTGCAAGGTATAATGAAACTACCAACTACGACCCTAATTCTGCTGTAAATCAGTGGTCAAGAGCTCTCGGATTGAACCAGCAGGGAACTATGACATCAAATGCAACAATGTTTATGAACAAATATCCCTGGAAAGAAACTTTACTGCTTTTTGGTGCAACAAATGAAGCAGGAGCACAAATTCCAAAATCAAAATAATTGTCTTGTAACCAATATTGTCATTTGCAAGTTACGTTTTTTTCATTAAAAAATGTAACTTGCATTATTATGATGAAATATAGATTTATTTATTTACTGCTTTTATATTTTAATTTAGGGTTTAGCCAAACTCCTTTCCCTGATAACGGAAAACTATTTCAAGATACTATAATCCCGAAAATCGAAATAATAATTAATCCCGATTCATTACAAGAGATACTGAAATATGAAAACAAATGGAGCGATCATGAATTTAAAGCAGATTTTATTTTCAAGGACAATTCAGGAAATGATACTATCAAAGAAGTAGGATTTAGATTAAGAGGAAATACTTCGCGGAAATCAAAGAAAAAATCATTCAAAATATCGTTCAATACATTTAAGAAGGGTAGAAAATTTTATGGTGTCGAAAAGCTTAATCTTAACGGGGAACATAACGATCCATCAATTGTAAGATCAAAATTTTGTACAGATCTGGCTGATCAAATGGGAATAATTGCTCCGAGAGCAAATCATGTTATGCTTTATATCAACGGAGATTACTATGGTTTGTATATCAACGTAGAACATATTGATGAGGAATTTGTGAAACTCAGGTATGGAAACAATGGAGGAAATCTCTACAAATGCCTTTATCCTGCGGACCTCAATTATTGGGGAAATAAGGGTGATTATTACAAAAAAGAAGCAAATGGAAGAAGAATCTACGATCTGAAAACAAATAAAGATGTAGATGATTATTCGGATTTAGCCTTGTTCATTAAAGTATTAAACACTACAAGTGATAAGGATTTCATGTGTGAAATGGAAAAGATATTCGATGTTGATTCTTATCTGAAAGTTATGGCTTTTGATATACTCACTGCAAATTGGGATGGTTATATCTTTAATAAAAACAACTTCTACCTGTATCATGATCAAAAAACGGGAAAATTCAAATATATTATTTATGATCTCGATAATACATTTGGAATCGATTGGTTTGGTATCGACTGGGCAAAAAGAAATATATATGAATGGTCTCGTGATTCTCAAAAAAGACCTCTTTACAAGCGTATTTTGGATCAAAAAATATATAGAAGCAGATTTACATCTTATATGAAAGAGATAATCGATTCGATATACCAAACTCAGAAATTAAATGAATATCTGGATAAAAAGAAAGATCTTATTTCTGAAGCAGCGTTGATGGATCAATACAGAACTTTGGATTATGGATTTACTTTTCAGGATTTTTTAGACTCATATGATATAGCTCCGGGATATGATCATGTGCCGATTGGAATAAAACAATTTTTAAGTGCACGAAGATTTTGGGCAAATGAACAACTGGAAATCAATAAACTGTTACCGGATATTGGTTCAGATAAAATAATATTTGATCAAAACAACGAAACCTTTCAGATAATTGTTGAAATTGATAATAACCAATTACTATCTAAAATCGAACTCAGCTATCGATTTAATAATGGTGAATTTGAGTATTTGGAATTAAATGATCTCGGGCAAAATGGTGATGTGATAATGAATGACGGTATTTATTCTTCTCCTTCAATTTCATCTGCCGGCAATAAATATTTACATTATTATCTTTCGATTACAGACAAAAAGGATTTTGAATTTAATGAGCCGGCATGTGATTATAAAGCATTTTATTTCCCCGAATCAGGTTTAGATCTTGCTATTAACGAGTTTATGGCAAGCAATGATAATACTATTCAGGATGAAGCAGGAGAATATGATGATTGGCTTGAATTATACAATTATGGTTCGGATACGATTTTTCTTGGTGATAAATACCTGACTGATAATCAAAATAATAAAACAAAATGGAAAATGCCGGAACAATGGCTTTTACCAAATGAATTTATTCTTTTTTGGGCTGATAAAGATGAAGAGCAAGGCGAAAATCATTGCAATTTCAAGTTGAGTGCCGATGGCGAATATATCGGAATATTTAATTCCGGTTCAACCGGATATGAAATGATAGATGAAATATCTTTTGACAAGCAGAAGAAAGATGTCTCAATGGGAAGATATCCTGATGGAACAGGTGAATTTGGTTTTATGGATCCAACACCCGGATTTTCAAACAATATTTTAAGTGAAAAAGATATTTTAACAGATACAGATTTTAAAATTATTCCTAATCCGGCAAATACTGTATTGACTTTGAGTTTTTCTGATCATATTAGCGATAAATCCATTATAAACATCATAGATATTAATGGAAATATTTTAAAAAATATAATAAACGATCAAAGCAAAAGTATCTCAGTCGATGTTTCAAAATTGCCTGCCGGAACGTATTTTATCAGAGTTATTAATAAAAAAAATATTTCAATCTCAAGTTTTATAAAAATTTAAGTATCTACTCAGGGTATAAACACATGAAAAAAACAAAAATTATATAATATTTTCTGATTTTTATTTAACTTTGGGTAAAAGTTTTCAGGAACTATTTTGATAGAATACTTTTGAAATAAAAAAGTGTTTATTTCAGTCAAAATGATTCCGGAAGAGAGATTATATATTAATTAAATTAATTTGGTAAATGGGAGATCTTAAAATAACAAAGAAAACTATAGATCTAAGGGATGTTTTTAAGAAAAAAAGCCCCGGGCTTGCAAGGATAATTCCGGGATTTGTTTATAACTATCTGAGAAAAATCGTGCATGAAGATGAATCTAATGAAATCTTATATGAAAACAAAGACAAATATGGATTGGATTTTGTCAGTGCTTCATTAAAAAAATTAAATACCGATATTAAGGTCTTTGGAATCGAAAATATTCCTAAAACCGGAAAAGTTACTTTGATAAGCAACCATCCCCTTGGCGGGCTGGATGGACTGGCTTTGATGGACACAGTCGGAAAAGTTAGAAATGATCTTTTCTTTTTAGCTAATGATATTCTGATGATCTTGCCAAACCTAAATCCCTTATTTGTACCTGTCAATAAACATGGAAGCAATCAGGAATACAGGGAAGTGCTGAATAAATCCTTTTCCGATGAAAATATAATCCTGATCTTTCCTGCAGGATTAGTATCACGAAAAATAAACGGGAAAGTACAGGATCTGGAATGGAAATATTCATTTTTGACACAATCAAAGAGAAACAAAAGAGATATTTTGCCTGTTTATATAGAAGCATATAACTCAAACAGATTTTATAATCTTGCTTATTGGAGAAAAAAAATCGGTATAAAAGTGAATCTGGAGATGTTTTTTTTAGTCGATGAGTTATTCAGATTCAAAAATAAAACAATTAAGATTTATATAGGCAAACCTATATCATATAAAGTAATTGACAAAAGATTTAAAGTAAAAAAATGGGCTCTGATTTTTAGAAAATTCGTATATTCGTTGAAAAATAATCCGAATGCTAAGTTTGATGATGATTTTATAAATACAGTTAAAAATGAAATCAAATAATTATGAAAACTCAAGAAGATATAATCCCCAAAATCCCGACTGAGGAATTGGAAAAAGAGTTAACTCCTGAATTATTCGTAAGAAAGACAAATAAAGGTGGCAATGAAATCTATATATTTACACATGATCAAGCTCCCAATTTATTTAAGGAAGTGGGAAGATTGCGTGAACTTACTTTTAGAGAATCCGGTGGCGGAACAGGCAAAAGCATAGATATTGATAAATATGATACTGCTGATATACCATTCAAACAACTTATTGTATGGGATCCTGATGGGAAAAATATCATTGGCGGATACAGGTTTTTTCTTGGCAAAGATGATCATAAAGATAAAAATGGTATTCCTGTTACACCTACTTCAAAATTATTTAAATTTTCAAAGAAATTTATCGATGAGTATTGGGAAAAAACCATAGAATTAGGCAGATCATTTGTTCAACCTGCTTATCAACCCAGCATCAACAGAAAAGGTATATTTTCTCTTGATAACCTTTGGGACGGTCTGGGTACCTTAGTTGTCGATAATCCTGATATGAAATATTTTTTCGGAAAATTTACAATGTATCCCGATTTCGATCAAAAAGGCAGAGATTTATTATGCTATTTCCTAAAAATATATTTTCCCGATCCTGACAATTTGCTAACTCCAATTTATCCGGTTGAAATTAAAACGCCTGAAAATGAATTACGTTCTTATTTCAAATTAAATGACTATAATGAGGATTATAAAAATCTTGTTAGAACTTTAAGAGCTTTGGACGAAAATGTTCCGCCGCTTGTTAATGCATATATGAATCTTTCTACTACAATGAAAATATTCGGCTCTTCTCATAATTCTCATTTTGGAGATGTTTATGAAACCGGAATGCTGATAACGATCGATGATATCTTTGAGGATAAAAGGAAAAGATATATTGATTCATATATTAAAATGAAAGAAAATAAGTGATGTATTGGAAAGGTGTATTTCATTTTTAATCGCCGAAACTTTAGCGAAGGCGATCCAAACTTCAAAACACTTCCTCCTGTAGCCGCTACCGCGCAATCACCCACTGGGAAATCGCGGATTGCTACATCCCCCTGTCGTTTTACGTAACGAAGTGGAGTAAAACTACAAGGGGGAGCGCAGTGCTTTTGCGGGTTGGATGAGGCTTGCCCTGTGAAATCTAAAAATATTTCATCAGGGGGGCTGCTGTGCAAAAACTTCAAAACACCAAACACCAAACAAAAGAATCCTACAATCCTCAAATCCTTCACCCCGTTGGATAGCATTCTACGGGGTTTACTCCGTTGGATAAAAATCCTACGGGGTAAATCCTAATTCAGACAGTTAAGCTACCCCGATAAGCGAGCGTCTCCGACCTCGCTTTCCAACTTCCAAACGAGGGACAAAAAACAACGAACAAAAAATCACAAATATATCACCGTCATTATTACAACAAATAGCACAACTATGGTTACTGCAATAAATTTCCAAAAACCATGAGCGTGTTTTAATTCCAGAAATTGAAATGCTACTCCAATATATTTTATAAATGATGCTGTCATTATTCCTCCAAATGCAATCTTGGCAGGCAAGGATATTTCTGCAAAAGTATATTCCAGTATTGTGAGAATCACAAGCAATATCCATGTTATAGTTAGTATATTTTCTTTTTTCATCTTTTTCAACTTTTTCAACTTTTTACAATAAATAAAACACAGGAAATACCAATATCCAAATCAAATCACACAAATGCCAAAATGCGCCTCCAGTCTCAACATCAAGAAAATTATCCTTTGTGTACTTATTTTTTTTGACACTAATGTATAAAGCAAGTAATATAATGACCGCAACCGTAACATGTATAAAATGGAAACCGGTTATCAGCCAGTAAAAAGTAAAAAAAGTATTAGTGCTAAGACCGATACCATCACTCAATTTGTCGTAATACTCATAACCCTTGAGAAATAAAAATGCAATTCCTGCTATCATCGCAAACAAGATCATTTTGGAGGCAATTTGATTTAATCCCTTTTTAAGATTTTTAATTCCGACTGCCATAAAATATCCTCCTGTTATCAATATTATTGTATTAATCGTACCGATCAGCGCACTTAAATGATGCTGTGACTCAATTGCTAATCCGATATTTCTGTTCCTGAAAACAGCAAAAGCCGTAAGACCTCCCATAAAGGTTATCAGCTCCACAATAATAATTATCCATATTAATATTCCCCCTGGCGGATAATATAGACTATGTGTTGATTCATGTTTTGTCATAATTTTAATCTTTTTGTTTTTCTAAAAATCTTTTTACTTTTTTTACTGATTCAAATTCTTTTTCAGCAATGGATTTTAATTTCCCGTCTTTAGTCTTTTCTATAAACGTCGAATAATCTTCCAAAGCATTATCGTATTTATTTATCGATTTGTACAATCCTGCTCTTTTATAAAAAAGGATTGGTTTTTCCGGAAATTTCTTTATACTATCTGATAAAACAGAGATTCTTTTACTTATTTTTTGCAATTCCTTTTTAGGATTCAACCTTTCCTGTCCTTTCTTTTTCCTTTCACTGACAGGCCTCAAATTATTTATAACCAGAAAAAAACCAATTACCAAAACAACTGCTAATGCTGATAATAATCTTATTCTATTTTTATTAAACATTTTACTTTATTTTAAGTTTTTTATTTTTTATTTTTTGGGCGATTGACAGGCACTTCTCAATTGCAAACCCGGCTGTCACCGGGCTGTTCGTCTCGGCTCAGCCGAGACTACTATCCCTATCGCAATCGCCGAAGCTTTAGCGAAGGCGATTCGCAATCGTGCGCTGCCGCTAAAGCTTTAGCGCAGATACCCGAAGCCTTGGCGAAGTACATTCGCAATCGTGCGCTGCCGCTAAAGCTTTAGCGCAGATACCCGAAGCCTTGGCGAAGTACATTCGCAATCGTGCGCTGCCGCTAAAGCTTTAGCGCAGATACCCGAAGCCTTGGCGAAGTACATTCGCAATCGTGCGCTGCCGCTAAAGCTTTAGCGCAGATACCCGAAGCTTTAGCGAAGGCGATTCGCAATCAAACACCCTGATAAACGAGTGCCCTGATAAGCGAATGTCTCTGACTTCGCTTTCCAACATCCCAACATCTGCACATTTTTTTCCATCCTTTTTCAATTACTTCACAGTTTGTCTGAAACCCTGTTAATCCCCCGCTGCCTGCCCTGTGAAACAAAGTGTTTTATTGGGGGCTGGGGGTCTGGGGGTGGAATTTGATGACATATAATTTTAACTTGAACTTCCATTAAGCAATTTTTCCATATTTTCCACCCCCTTTTTCCCCCGCCAGCGGGAGATTAATGCTAGTTTCAAAATAACATTAGTCGTATATTTCAACAAGCGAGTTCCTCATAACTTCGCTTTCTCCAAACTTTAAAAACAATCATTCAATCATCTAATTATTTATTATTTGTCAATTTTCACGAAATCCTATTATCCTTAAATCCTTCACCCCGTTGAATATCATTCTACGGGGTTTACCCCGTTGGATAAAAATCCTACGGGGTAAATCCTAATTCAGACAGTTTTGATATCCCTGATAAGCGAATGTCTCTGACTTCGCTTTCCAACATCCCAACATCTACTCATTTTTTTCCATCCTTTTTCAATCACTTCAATGTTTGTCTGAAACCCTGTTAATCCCCCGCTGGCGGGGGTCTGGGGGTGGAATTTGATAACATATAATTTTAACTTGAATTTCCATTAAGCAACTCTCCCATATTTTCCACCCCCTTTTTCCCCCGCCAGCGGGGGATTAATGCTAGTTTCAAACAATATTCCATCATTCCAATATTCCAAACTTCCAAACTTTAGCCTTTTTACCCATAGACTATCCTCTCCATAAAATTTGTTATAGCTATTGTCATTTCTTTTGCATTTGACAATACGTCATAATTTCTGGTGCCAAACATCATTGGTAGATAATATTTTGCATTTTGCTCTATTGCAAAAGCATGAATATGATTATCATTTTGGTCAATTTCCCTTAATGCTTGCTTTACATCTGCTATCCCATATTTCCCTTCATATTTATCATAATCATTCGGCTTGCCATCAGTCAAAAAAACTATCCATCTTGATCTTGTATCCCGTTGCTTTAATAAATAATTGGCATGCCTCAATGCCGGCCCCATCCTTGTATATCCACCCGGTACCAGAGAAGCAATGTTCCCTTTTGATTCATTCCAGCTCTTATCAAAAGGTTTCACTGTATTATAATTGCAATTATTTCTGGTCTTGGATGAAAACCCGTCAACCTGAAATTCGATTTCATACTCATTGAGAACTTCACCCATCAAGATTGCTATTTGTTTTTCTACATCAATAATCTTATTTCCGGCAGAATACCCGTCACTTGAAAGACTCTGATCCAAAAGAAACAGAATAGAGATGTCTTTCTGTTTTTTCCGCTTTGAATTATAGACTTTTTCATCCGGAGTATGTCCCGAATATATATCACTTATCAAATCTGTCAAAGCATCAATATTCAGGGTATCTCCATTCTCCACACGCTTTATTTCAATCAATTTATTATAAAAATTGGCAAATTGCTTTCTGATATTCCTCAGCACAATTCCGTTTTTTGATATTGTATTTCTGTAATATTCAAGATCAGGCTCTCTAATGATTCTGTGAAATACTTTGCAATAATCTTTCCTGTATGATCTGGTCTTATAATTAAATTCATCATAAAGATAATGAGTCTCCGTTGTACCGGATTCTTTACTGTCTGCGATCAATGCATTTGAAACAAATTCAGCCTGATAAATCGAATGAGTCTCTTCATCTACCCTGATAGTATTTCTCATATTGACTTCTGACAATGCCTCCATATCATCTTCCAATGAATCACTTCCGTCAAAATCTCTGGGCAATCCAGAATACTCTTCAATTGTCTCTACCTTTTCAAAATTATGCGTCAAAACCCAGTCCTCCTGCTTTTTTTTATCTACCTGCACGGATTCTATTTCTTCTACAGGTTTTGCCTTTATCACAGTATCCGGTGTAGGCAATGCCTTTTCATCAAAAGAATCATCCATTGACTTTGCATCTATCTCTTTGGAATCATCCTTTTTAATATTGCCCAAAAGCCATGAATTATCAACAGGAAGATTTTTAGAATCAAAATAATTTCCCAACTCAGTTATCAATTCATCCTTTATCAATTCAATTAACGGATATTCCTCTATGAGCTTTTCAGAAATGATCCTGTCTGATCTTTCTCCATATTTTACATTTCCATAACTCAAATCATCATTTTCCTGTAATAAATTATATGCAGTAGTCAAATAAAATACCCTGTATTGATAATATTTGATATTAAGTTCTTTATTTTTTAAGAAAAAAAACTTTTGAGGTAAAAATATATATTTCCCTTTCAAACCACCTTCTCTTTCAGCAGTCACTATCTCCAAAGGTTTTCCGGTCAATACCCTTGCCAAAATAGTCAACATCCCTCTTATATCATCAAGATAAACAGTTCTCTGTTCTTCCTCTTCGGTTAGAACAGAACTTTTCCTTCTAAAAAGGTTGATTATCTTTTTAAATATAAGTTGATCAAGTTCCATTATTTATATCATTAATTCCGACAATGTTATTAGAGTAGTCAGGATCTCTTCATCATCAGTTAAAGGTTGTATTATTCCAACATTTACAGCCAGTCTTTTATCCAGTCCTTCCACGATCAGATTTGCAGCATCAACTATCAATCTTGTTGATACGGTCTCTGTTAATCCTAATTCATTCAGATTCCTGATCTTATTTGCTATTTTAACCAGATCTTTTGCTATTTTGCTATCGATACCAGTTTCTTTTGCTACAATTTCGGTCTCAGTATTTTGATTAGGATAATTGAATGATAAACCTATGAATCTCTGTCTGGTTGAGGGCTTTAATTCTTTATAACCTTTTTGATATCCGGGATTGAAAGATGCCACCAACATAAAATCATCATGTGCTTTTATTTCTTCTCCCAATTTATCCAAAAACAAAGTCCTCCTGTAATCGGTAAGTGAATGAATAGCAACTATTATATCCGGCCTGGCTTCAGCAACTTCATCGAGGTATATTATAGCCCCTGATTTTACAGCTTTGGTCAATGGTCCATCCTGCCATACCGCTTCGGTTCCTTTCAATATAAACCTGCCGATAAGATCGGTTGCTGATGTTTCCTCATGACATGCAACGGTAATTATCTCTTTATCCAATTTCCATGCCATATATTCTACAAATCTGGATTTTCCTGTTCCGGTTGGTCCTTTGATCAAAAGTGGAAGTTTCTTTCTAAAACCGGCTTCAAACACTTCTGTTTCTTTCCCCATTTTCAAATAAAACGGTTCCTTTTCTATTTTCATAAATGATATTTTTTTTCGATCAAAATGACTCTGCTTAAGTAATTACATTAATAATAACAAATAAAAAAAACTTTAGATTATATTTTTATAAAAAAGCTACTACTGCGTCACGCAAGAAATAACTACCCATTCATTTTTTCAATAGAATAAGTACGCTGAAGCGCACTCTTTTCGTAATTTATATTACTTCTACAACCCCTAACTGAAGTTAGGGGCTATTCTTATATCACAGTAAATAATTTCATAGTATCGTATAATTCATCGTTTTTGTTTAGTGCGCTTCAGCGTACTTTTTCTTCTCTTTCATTCAACATTCTGCAAAAAATCTTTTAAAATAAATAAAAGCCCCCTACCTGAATAGTTATTAAAAAAAGAGGCAGCCATGCTGCCACTTGTTAATAAATTCACTATAAACTAATATATCTTAGATAGCCTGAAATTTATCCTCCATTCCTATTGCCTCATCTTTTGGCAAACCGAACTTAATGAAATTCCAAACATATAGAAGTATTCCTATTGTAAAGATAGAAGCAGTTATAACCAAAACCCAAAAATGAGGCTTTAATTCTGCCTGAACATCCATAAATGCCATTCCAAGTCTTCTCTCAAGTGCTACCTGAGTTACACCCATTGCAGCAAAAGCAGCAACCATTCCCAACATCCCGATAAGTGATAACCAGAAAGCATAAGAACTCAAAGAATTGTTATAAAGTTTCCTGCCTGTTAAATTAGGCATTACATAAGTGATAATTGCAAAAACCAACATACCGTAAGCTCCCCAAAATGCCAAATGGCCGTGCATTGCTGTAACAAAAGTACCGTGAGTATATAAATTTACCTGAGGTAAAGTATGAGCCAGCCCCAAAAGACCTGCACCCGCAAATGATACAATTGCAGTTCCCAAAGTCCAGTTTATAGCAGTTTTATTAGGATGCCTTTTTTCTCCTTTTTTATACATATTGAGAGCGAATAAAGCCATTCCCATAAATGCTAAAGGCTCTAGAGCTGAAAAAATACCTCCAATGATCAACCAATAACTTGGTGCTCCGGTATAATAATAATGATGACCTGTTCCAAGAATTCCTGATAAGAATGTAAGACCAACAATTACATATAGCCATTTTTCAATAACTTCCCTGTCAACTCCTGTCAATTTGATAAGCAAATACGCTAAAATACCACCCATTATCAATTCCCAAACTCCTTCTACCCACAGGTGTACAACCCACCATCTGAAAAATGAATCCAAGGCATGATTGTCAAACCATATCATTCCGGGAAGATACAATAATGCCGCTGCCAACAGTCCAACCGACAATATCATTGCAGTTGTTGTTCTCTTCTTTGCCTTCCACAAAGTACCGAGTATTATAAATAAAAACAATAGAACATCTACAACAACAAGAAAATCCAACTCTCTTGGTATTTCAAGAAATTTCCTTCCTTCCCACCAGTTGAAATGAAATCCAACTACCGCTATTACTCCTACCACTGCCAATGCTGCTAATTGCAAATAAGCTAATTTAGGAAAAATGAGCTCGTGATCCGATTCATCCGGAATAATATAATAGGCAGCTCCCATAAATCCACTCAATATCCAAACTACCAGTAAATTTTTATGGACAGCCATTGATGTATTAAAAGGAATCCATTCATGCAATCCGTCATACCCGAGATGAGCAAATGCCTGAATAAATCCATAAGTTAACTGAAGAATTATTAATAACATACTCAAAGCAAATGCCCAGTATGCAACTTTTTGTGTTTTATATTTCATAATATTAATTTTTTTAATTTGAAAATAATAAATGATTACTTCAATTTATTTTTTAATGGAGGAGGTGCCGGATAACCGTTAAGATCTATCTCCCCTATCCATTTAAAAAATGCTATTAAATTTTCTGCCTCTTGATCAGAAAATCCATAAGCAACCATTTTTCTGCCGTGTGGCGCCCAAGGAACTTTGGATGTCAAAATAGCTTTAATCACATCTGGACCTTGTCTGTCATAAACTTTTGTCAATTCCGGAGCATAATAAGCTCCTTCTCCCATCAGTGTATGACAACCCATACAGTTATTTTCATCCCATAATACTCTTCCTGCAACCACTGCTTTTGTCATATTTTCTTCATGTGTATGTTGTGGGATACCTTTTGCTACGGTATCAATCGATAGTGCTATAAAAATAATGGAGAACATAATAGTTCCTCCCAAAAAGAATAGCAAAGCTTGTTTTTTCGAAAGCATATTAAAATATTTTAGTTAATAAATTGAAATATTTAAATATAAAAGACTTATTTATCCTTTATATCAGCTCGCAAAGTAATAAAATAAATTAAATTATTAAAATATTTTATAAATCAAAATCAAATACTTATTAAGATTAAATTAAGATAAGTGTAGGCTATATTTTCACATTTATACCCTTTATGGTAAGGTGGGTTCCATTATCTTTTATCTCGTCAGCAAAATCTTTTATTGTCAGATCATTAAACTTCATATACAGTTTCTCTTTAAAAGGGGCAACAATATGATGAACAGGACAAGGATTTTCATCACTGCAAACAGGTAATCCCATAAAACAACCCTCAAAAATATCTCTACCTTCTACCGCCCATATAATATCATTGATGTTATTATTAAGATTCTCTTTACTCATATAAAAACCTCCCTTGGGACCTTTGTGAGATGAAATAATATTTGCTTTAACCAGTTTTTGAAGGATCTTGGCAATAAAAGCCTCTGGAATATCTAGATCACTTCCGATTTCCTTACCGCTCATTTTTGTGGCTTCATCCATTTTTTTTGTCAGGTGCAATACTGCCCTTATTGCGTATTTTGAAGCATTTGTCAACATATTATCTATATTTAAAATCCTAACTCTTTAAAAAAATCAATTTCCTTAATTTTACTGACAAAATAATCTTTATCATAAATATTGGAATTCAAAAGATTTTTGTATGCTGCTTTAGCCTTTGATTTTTCTCCTTTATTATAATAAATAACAGGTAAAATATACATCGAATATGCATAATATTTACTTCCTGTATTTTTGGAATCATCTACTATTTCTTTAAAATAATTCAGAGCAACATCATAATCGCCTTTTCTATAATAAGATACTCCTGCATCAAAAGCATGAATTTCTTCATTAATAATCGGATCTAATATAATTCCTCTGATGGTAAAGCAATTTTCATTACAATTTTCAACCAAATCCAATTCTTTTATCGTATCATTTATTTCAGGAAAATACAATTGAAACCTTAATTCCTCCCCAACTGCATTAAATTTATGAATCTGCGGACAATTTTCTATGCCTGCTGATTTTATCATATCGAATTTTACTCTTTTTTCCGGTATGGAAATAAAAACGTTTTTATCAACACAAAAAGCACCATTCTTTTCCCGTTTGTTTTTTATACTCATATAAAAAACAGTATTTGAATCCGATTTTACAATTTTTTCTATTTGCAATGTAGGATGAGTTTTACTGTTTACTACCGGATTATAAATTGTTTGCCCTGTTAAATTGTTGAAAAAAACTATTGTCAATATTATTATTAATGGTATTGTTCTAAACATAAAATATATTTATACTGTTACTAAAACTATATTTTAAACTAAAAAAAATGTATTTGATTTTATTATAGCAATGTTTTTTATCAAAAAAATGTAATTTGTTGACAAAATAGATTAAATTATAGAAAAATATATAATTTATTTTAAAAATGTGAAAAATCATTAAAATATTTTGTTTTTCTTTGCGTTTCAAATTCAAAATATAAGAAATAATCTCTTGAACTTAAAATATCTTAAAATGAAAAGGAAGTATTTAAATTATGTAACAATTATAGCGTTAATATTCACTGTTGCTGTTGTATTATCATCTTGTCACAGAGGCTATGGTTGTCCTTATGACTTTTAGTATTAGATAAATACAACGGAGTTAAAAAACTTAAAATACATAAAAAGATTATCTCAGCAGATGATCTTTTTTAATAGCGTAAAAAACCGGCAAAAGTAAATGCCGGTTTTTTTGTATTATATAGTGATATGAATTAGATTAATCGAACTCAGCTTAATACCTTCTGTGACGATTGTGTTTTTTATCAAAAATCATATGATCCAACCGGATTTTCTTCTTTTCAAATTTTCTCCTTTCATACCTTGAAACATATCCATCTCTTAAAATATAATCTCTGTAATTGATCAATTTATTAAGTTCTTTAACCAATTTTCTTCTCTCACGTCTGGTCAATTCACCTGATCTGATACCATCTTCAATTCTTCTCTCAAAACTTCTGATACTCATATTATTTTTATAATAACGACTCCTGTTATAATGTCTGTATTTGTTATGATGCCTGTAATAACCATCATTATTGTGATAATACTCATAGTCATAATCATTGTTGCAATATTGTGCCTGAGCATCAGGAAGAAATATCATTGCAAAAAGCAAACTCATTATTATACTCAATGTTTTCATAATATTAATTTTTTGATTTTAAATAATTTTCACTATTAAGACGTAATTCATACCCAAAAGTTAATTGCAGTTGTCTTTTTTAAGTTTTTTTTAACATTCTAAATGAGAAGTCAAATTGGAATGCTAAATTTATTTGACATAATATTATTTTTAGAAGTTTGAAAGCGAAGTCAGAGACATTCGCTTATTAAGGCGCACGATTGCGAATCGCCTACACCGAAGGTCGAAGCCTTTGGCGAAGTCCTTCGCCAAGGTTTCGGGTATCTGCGCTAAAGCATTAACGGAAGCGCACAATTGCGAATCGCCTACGCCAAGGCTTCGGCGATTGCAATCGTAAAAGAGATTTTAGCATTGGAAATGGCGGGTTGAAATCTCTATGGAGAATCGCCCAAAAAAATAATAAGAAGAAATTTCCTTTACTAAGTTAAAAATATGGGAAATTATCCTTTTTTATTGTAGCTTTGTAGGAAACAATTTTATAAAAAATATAATATGCAAACAGATAAGAATTATGATGCAATAGTGATCGGTTCCGGTATCGGAGGATTGACAACGGCAGTGCTATTAACAAAAATATATAAACAAAGGGTTTTGGTACTGGAAAAACATTTTGTTCCCGGTGGACAAACTCATGAGTTTATGAGAGTTAAGAATGGAAAAAAATATCATTGGGACGTAGGAGTTCATTATATCGGAGAAATGGCAAAGGGTGTGATGTCAAGGAAGATTTTTGATTTCGTAACCGATGGAAATCTAAAATGGAATAAAATGCCTCATTTTTTTGAGAATTTTGTTTATCCTGATTTTACTTTCAAGCAACCTGCAAATCCCAAAGAATTTGAAAAAGCATTGATAGCGAAATTTCCAAATGAAGAAGAAGGCATCAAACAATATTTTAAAGATATAAAGATTGCAGCTAAATGGTTTCAATCAAATAGCGTTTCAAAATTAATGCCCGGGTGGATGTATTCAGTAATGAATTTGTTTAAAAAGGATAACTCGGGCTTGGCATTGTCAACGACAAAAGATTATCTGGACAGCATAATCCAAGATGAAAAACTTAAAGCTCTTCTTACTACGATCTGGGGTGACTATGGAGTGCCACCTTCAAAAAGTGCTTTTGTAATGCATTCTCTTGTAGTCAGATCTTATTTGTATGGCGGATATTTCCCTGTCGGAGGAGCAGGTGCAATTGCAGAAAATATGGTTCCTATTATTGAAAAAGGTGGTGGCAAAGTACTGACAAGTTGCAATGTAAAAGAAATTATTATTGAAAATAGCAAAGCCACAGGTGGTAAAGCTACAGGCGTTAAATTCAATAAAAAAGATAAAGAGTATATATTTTTTGGTAAAAACATTATTTCCGATACAGGTGCATATAATACTTATATGAAATTGATTCCTAAGGATGTCAATATTCCTTTCAGAGATGAAATAAAAAATGCGATGGATGATTTTTCAACTACGACTTTGTATGTCGGACTAAAAGAAAGTGCGGAAAAACTCGGTTTAAAAGGCGAAAATTATTGGATAAATACTTCATACGACCATGATGAAACCTTCAAGAAAAGTAAAAATAGCAATGAAATATCTTCAGCATTTGTTTCTTTCCCTTCATTAAAAAACCCTAAAGCCAAAAGCCATACTGCCGAATTAATAACTTTTTCACATTATGACAATTTTATAAAATGGAAAGATACCCGTTGGCTAAAAAGAGGCAATGATTATATTGAAATGAAAAAAGAAATATCGGAAAAACTTCTTGATTTTGTAGATAAATATATTCCCGGGCTTAAAGATTTGACAGATTATGCAGAATTATCTACTCCGCTTACCTTAGAATATTTTACGGAATGGAAAAAAGGCAGTTTTTACGGTATTCCCGCTACTCCCGACAGATTTAAATACAAATGGGTGTCTCCAAAAACTCCTGTTAAAAACCTATATTTAACCGGTAGTGATGCCTTGTCAATAGGTGTTGTCGGAGCTATGATGGGAGGAGTATTTTCCATCGCTGCCATTAAAGGCATGAAAGGATTTATGAAGATAATGAAAGAGATAGGGTAAGTTTTGTGTTTGGTGTTTTGTGTTTTTGTTTTTTAAAACACGGCGGTTTGGACTGTCAAATTTATTTGACAGAAATCATAGGGATTTAGATGTTTGGATGTTGAAAAGCAAGATCAGGAAATGCTTTACTTATCAATGCTTTTTTGAGCTTTTTGTAATCAGTTTAATACCATGAAGAATATGTGTAAATATACCAACTATTGAAGTCATTAAAAACATGCCGGAAAAAATAGAAAAAATACCGAATAAAACATATACTTTTTTATCATCGGGAGAAACCAGATCATTTTCTTTATAATAATTTTTTATAAAAGACATCGCTCGTTGTTCACTAAAAAACCTGTCACATACCAATGGTATTATCTCTTGTGGTTTATAATCATTCTCAATATATTCTATAATCTCTTTTTTCTTATTATTGACAATTCTGTCAACTGATTTTTTCGCAATATGAATAAATAACTTTTGGTCAAGATCAGTATAAACACTTTTTTGAAATTTTAATTCATTTTTTTCAAGGAGATCAATAAACTCTTCAATATATTTTTCGGCAAGAATATTTTTTATACTGGCAATTACTTTATCAATATCATACATATAGTGTCTGCCTGAAAACACATCAAATTTGAAATGAATTCTTTTTGTTATCTTTTGACTTTTTTACAAGTGATTGATACTAAGGCATCAAATCATTGCAAAAAAATCAAAATCTAAGCAAAAATTATCATAATTTCAAAAATTGTCTGTTCTCAGGCAGACACTAAATAATAACCTGAGTTCTTGAGCTTTAAGGAATAATCGTTTAAACTATTACCTGCATTAAGAAATTTTACTCCTTCCTCAGCAAGAATGATTTTTTCCTGATAATTCATGTGTTTTTTCTTTTACATGGTCACATGTAACCTTTGAATATTAAAATTCCAGTACATTGTTGCTGTTATCTACATCAATGATCCAATCTGCACCAAGTTCTATCTTTTGGATATCTTCAGGGTTCTTTAATGGAACAGTCAGCATGTTGTTAGCATTTTTCCAGATTTTCATATTGTAGGAAATATTAATGTTGTGACCGTCTTTATAAGTTATTTTTATTCTTACCGGTAATGCAAGATGACCTATATTTTTAACTAGTAGAGTGTTTTTATTTTGTAATGACAAGCCCAAATCACCATATCCAAAGTCAAAAAACCAGTTTTGCCAATACCAATCAAGATTTTCACCGCTTAGATCGTTCATCGAAAAGAAAAAATCATAAGGGATCGGATGCTTTCCTATCCATCTTTTGATATACCCTCTGAAAGCTTTTAAAAATTTTTCTTCTCCCAAATAATCATAGAGATAATAATATGCCAGGAATGATTTATTGTAACTGGCTTGCCGGTAGGGAGCTCTCAATCTGAGAAGATCAACCAGGATCATTTCCGGTACCTCAATGTCTTTTCCGGCAATGCTGTAATATCTCTTCATTCTGGATTGAAAATAATTGAATGGATTGTTTTTATTCAGGTGGTCTTTAATATAAAAATTTGGAAAAAACGTAGCCCAGCCTTCATCCATCCAGGCATATTTTCTTTCATTTGTTATCACGGTAAACGGGAAATAGGAATGCCCCACTTCATGATATGTCAAACCAACGGTTCCGCGCCAGTCTCCTTCTGCATCATTGCACATCATAGCAAATTCCATTCCGGCATTACCATTGAATATCTTCATAGAAAGATATTGATATGGAACTCCGGGAATATGTGTTGAATAATTGGTTAAAACCGTATCGAGAAGATCAATCACTCTTGGATAAAATTGTCTATCGCGGGCATATGCCGTACAAAGAAATGTTTGTCTTCCCGTTTCATTATCGACTATTATTGATTTTGCATCCCAGCGAAATCTATTTGAAGTTCCAAAAGAGAAATCCGCAACATGTTTAGCTTTATAATGCCAGGTAAGTTTTTCGTCCGGTAATGTTACATCCCGTTTTTCAACTTCATCTTTTTTAATAATATTAATGGTTTTTCCCGGGATATGGGCATCATTCCATCTTTTCAGATACTCGGGAGAAAGTACTTTATCGGGATTTTGCAGTTCGCCCGTAGCCCATACTTTAAAGTCTCCCGGGACTGTGATATTGACATCATAATCGGCAACTTCTCCATAAAATTCGCCGAAACCGGTATAATTGTGTTTATCCCACCCGTCAATATCATCATAAACTGCGATTTTGGGATAATAATATGCTATCATAAAGGTACTGTCTCCATAATTTCCTGCTCTGATAACTGCATTGAGAGGAAATTCATATTGCCAGTTTATTTTGAAATTCATTTTAGAATTTGGAGCAAGAGGTTTATCCAACTTCAAAAACATATTTGTTCCGGATCTGCGGATATTTTTACTATCAAGCTCCCATTTTATCCCATCTACTTCAATATTTTTTAATACAATACCATCATGAGTCAGATTTCTTGGAAGATTCCAGTCATGATTGTAATTATCTTTTTTGTAAATGTCTCCCAACATGGTAAAAACAATTTGTTTTAAAGTATCAGGACTGTTGTTGACATAATTTACATCCTCTTCACCTGTTAATATACTTGTTTGAGGATTAAAATCAAGGTTCATTTTATAGGATGGTTTATTTTGCCAGTAACCTTCGCCCGGTGCTCCTGAAAAACTTCTGCTACCTGCTTTGAATGCTTTTGCCATATTTACCGGTATAAATAATTCAGAAGTTTGAGCCTGTAAAAAAACCGGTAAAATAATCAATATCAATATTCTATTTATCATATCTATATAATTTAGATTAAAATATCTACTCAGGTAGAATTATTTTGACTAAAAAATACACCCTGTCTGAGTATATACATATTAAAAATAACATCAAATATCGTAATAAATAATATACTATAAAAATTTAATATAAAAATATGTGCGATTAAAGGTTTTTTATAGTTTTGTATATTTAAATAAATATATAAAGGGAAATGGGAATAAATACATCGATCATCTTACATTCTGACTTTGAAGATCCATATTTTAAAGATACTGTTGAGTCTATTGTTAATCAAACCAATAAGGATTTTAATATTGTTTTTATAGGAGAAATAAATTCAGAAATATCAAGTATTTTGCTTGAAAACAATATCAATTTTGATTGGATTTCCACAGAGAATAAATCTTACGCAGAGACGATGAATGAAGCAATTGAAACGCAATTATGCGAATTTATTCTGTATATAGATAACAGGGAAAATCCGGTAATATTGAAAAAAGCAGCATTAGATGCCTTCTTGTTAGCTGCTGAAAAAAATCCAAGTGCAGGATTGTTTTATACGGATTATGATCTGAAATCAGGAGAAAATGTAAAAGAAGTACATCTTTTGTTTCACCATATAGGAAGAGTAAGAGATAATCAGGATTATGGCAAAGTGTTTTTTATAAGAAATGAAGCTGTTTTGGCAGTCGGAGGTTTTGACAATGAAGTAAAATATAACAATCTATATGATCTGAGATTGAAAATATCTGAAGTTTTTAATCTGATAAGAATTTCAAACAAATACAGCGGATCTTTTTATACTGTAATATCCGAAGGTAAAAAAGCAAATGTTTTTGATTATTTAATGTCTGGAAAAGATGTGCAACTCGAAGCGGAACATGTAGTTACTGAGCATTTAAAAAGAATAGGTGCT
>JALVEG010000475.1 GCA_027031145.1 Saprospiraceae bacterium
ATGTTTCATAATATTTTTTTCTACTTTTAATTCCAATTAATAAAGGCAATTATTGATTATCAATTAGTTATATTTTTCAATAATTTTCAATTTTCTACTATATTTTTCCCCTTACGTTAGCAAAAGTATTCAATGGAATACTTTCCATACGGTGATTACCGCCAACGGTTAATATATGGCGTCGTAGCGGGCTTAAAAGTTCGCTAACTTCGCCTTATGCTACAAAGATAGGAAAATTCATAGAATTTTTCTATCTTTTATTTGCAGTGGAAAATTCTATGAATTTTCCGGTGCAAATACGCCTAAACATTGAAGTAGGCGAGAACCCCGCTATGCGATATATATAATGTTGTCAAGCGTTATGTTAAATTTAACTCGAATTCAAAAAAATAAATTTATGACTACCTTAAACGCAATTTAATGCATAATATTTATTTGGATTTTGACGCCTTTTTCTTATATTTTAAATACACAGTTGGTTCATCTTTATAACCATTTTTATATATCTCAACACGATTTGGGTTGTAGGTATTTATCCATTTCCCATCCTTTCTTCCATTCTTATAAAAACCTTCCAGAGATACTTTACCAAAATTATAATATTTCCATTTACCTGTTTCAAGTCCTTTGTAATATTTGCCTACACTTTCCAATTCTCCGTTTCTACGAAAAGATTTCCATATTCCGGTTTTCCTTCCATAATAATACTTACCAATACTTGCTAATTTACCATTGTGATAATAACTTTTCCATAAGCCATTTTTTTTTCCATTTTTAAAATTACCGGTTGCTATTAATTTGCCGGCTCTATTAAATTGTTTAGATAATCCTTCTGCTTTTCCATTTGTATAATTTATTTCTCCAACTGTACCATCCCTTTTATCATATATTTTCCATTCCCCATTTTTGACCCCATTTTTATAATATCCTTCGTGTGTTTGATTATACTTATATACAATAACCCACCTACCTGTTCTTTGCCTGTTTTTATTATAACTTCCTTCGAATTTAACTATATCATTGTATTTTTTAAATTGTTTATTTTCGCTACCAATTTGTGCTTTGTATAAATTCTTTCCAAAATTTTCTAAATAATCATATTTCGGTTCAATGATAAATTCTCCTTTTTTATTTATTGTTCCATATTTTCCTTTATAAACCACAATCGCAAATCCATTTACAAACCAAAAAACACTATCGAATTTTGGTTCGATAACAACATCTCCCTTTTTATTTATAAATCCGTATTTACCTTTGATTTGTACAGGGCTTAAACCATTTATAAAGTCACGTAAATGATCAAATTCAGGTTTGGATGTTATATTTCCATTAATATCAATAAAACCATAGTCTCTATTCATTAGTTGTACTATACCAAGGCTATCTCTAAAAAGAGATATATATCTAAATTCAACATTAGTAATTGTTTTCCCTTTTTTGTTAATATAAAATTGTCTGGAAGAATGATTTTCGGTTGAAACATAAACTACGGCAACACCGTCAGAAAAAGGATAAGCGAGATAATATTTTGGTTTAATTACAATTTCATTTTTTTCATTTATATAACCTTTTTTGCCATTTTTTGTTATTATAGCTAATCCTTCTTTAAAATTTAATTTTTTTTCATTTTTAGATTTATTTTCCTGTCTCTTGTAGTATTTGTATTTTGTTTCGACGCCATTGGTGTCAATGTAGAAAGTTCTTTTATTTAGCCTTACTTGGCTGATTCCATCTATAAAAAAAGGCTCTGCTTCATCGTAAATAGGCTTGATAACCAGCTGAAATTTTTTATTAATAAAACCATACTTGTCGTTTTCTAATACTCTATATAAATTGTATTTATAGGTATCGCCAAAGATAATCGGTGCTTTTTCAATTTGATTGTATTTAAAGTCAAGTACAACGTCTCCATTTTGATTTATTATTCCAAATTTTGCATATACGATTTGGCTTGACTCTTTATTAACGCAAGACAATATAAAAAATATAAGTGAAATAAATTTAATTTTCATAGAATTAGTTAATTATTTATAGTTTTTTAATGCTTGACAACGGTTAATATATGGCGTCGTAGCGGGCTTAAAGTTCGCTAACTTCGCCTTTTGGCACAAAGATAGGAAAATTCATAGAATTTTTCTATCTTTT
>JALVEG010000476.1 GCA_027031145.1 Saprospiraceae bacterium
CAATTCGGATAACAGTAACTGTGAACGTAGATATCTTGCCTCTTTCAATTGTTTCAGGTACATTTTATGTTCTTTTCTTTGACTATAATAGTAAAATCCGGTAAGAATAATCAACAATGCGGTCAAGCCAAAAACAAAAGGCAGAAACCACGATGATCTATAAAATGGCAGGGTAATTGTAAACATCAGTTTATCGATCTTTTCCGATTCTAAGGGTTCATCCGTTGGACCCGCCCGAACTTCAAATGTATAATTCCCTTTTGATAAATCTTTTAAAATAACCTGATCTTCATTTTGCCATTTCGACCATGGACTTTTATTTAACCTGTATTGATATTTTGTATTTAATGGATGCTCAAATCCAATAGCTTCAAATTTTATTATGGAATTAGCATCGTTATATTTGTTTTTCAATATCAACTTACTGTGCTTAAAAGGAATTCTTTTTTCATTAAATTTTGTTATCAAAATATCCGGTTGCTGATCTTTGAAAATAATTTTATGGGGATTAAGTCTGTCAACAGAAGTTGAAGAGCAAATCCAAATATATCCCTTTGAATCTTTGTACATTCCGGTAAATCCCGGATCGATACCGGTATATCCGTTTGAAGAATTAAAATAATACAACTTTATTTTATTATCATTTAAATACAAATAAGTATCAAAAATATACAATCCTTCTTTTGTTCCTAATATTAACTTTTTACCATCAAAATCAATCATCGATTTCACTCTTGTATTCAATAGTTGACTTTCAATAAGAATAATGGAATCTCTTGAATAATCGTAATACATTAAGCCGTTATCCCCTCCTAACCAGAAATTGCCGGAATCATCTAAAAAAGTACAAAATATTCCTTTTGAATTCAGTTTCCCGTTCTCAAGTATATAAGAATTCGTCTTGTAAGTAACAGGATCAATTCTGTTTACACCGGTGTAACTACCTGCCCAATAATATCCTTCTTTGTCCATACCTACTGTCTGAATATATCCGCATTGATGTATTCCTTCCTCCGGACCTATATATTTTATACTGTCAGGATCATTAAATATACCAATACCATCAAATGTTCCAAATATTATTTGATCACGTATGCTATCATAATAAACGGAAAAAGTTGTTTTTCCCCATATATTCTTGTATTCATCACCTTCTTTAATTTCTAAACTATATGATTTTGCAAAATACAGCCTGTTTTCATCATCTTTGGCTGATCCGGCAAAATAATTGACTCCGGTTTTAACTTTTGCAAAAGTGGAATTTATTTTATCAAATTTGTATAACCCTCCTTCATAAGAACCAAAATAAATATCTTTTTTATTATCTTCTATAATAGTCCAGATATTTGGAAGATCTTTGTAAGAAAATGATTGAAACGCTTTGTTATAGATCTGGACTAATCCTGTTTCGGTTGCAACCCAATATTGATTAATATTATCCTTTATAACATCATTTACATTAACAAATTTATCAACATATCGTATCCTGTTTTCATCATCAAAACCCGGTAGATCCAGGATGTTTTTATGATACATCCAAATATCATTCTTTTTTATATTTTTTATCAATGCCGGATGTTCTTTTTCAGGTGCTTGTTCTGCTTGTTTAATTATCTTTTTTTTATCAAAATAATACAATCCAAATTTATTTTTATTCTCTTTTTTACTTAGAACTATTTTATTTTTAAGATCGCCAATATCAATCGGTAATCCAACAAATCCCTTGTTAATAAACTCAATTATTGAATCTTTAACTATAAACAATGAATCGTTTTTACTCAAAAATCTTCGATTATTAATTCTGTCATATTGAAACGAAAGCCATAATCTGTCTTTCTTAATCGCATTGTAAATCAAGTGATACTTTCCATTTTTCAACAACCATAATTTTCCCTCTGTAGTATTATCACAAATCCATATTTTGTTAATATTTTCCACTTCAAAATCATAAAGTACATTATTGAATGGCTTTGGATATGATCTGAATTTTTCTCCATCAAAGATATCAACTCCGGCATAGGTGAGAATCACTAAATTTCCCGATTCATCTTCTTTTATATTATGAATTCTATTGTGCGAAAGGCCATCTTCAGTAGTAAATATTTCGAATTTTTCTCCATTAAATTTATTCAAACCATTT
>JALVEG010000477.1 GCA_027031145.1 Saprospiraceae bacterium
TAGCTAAATTTAATAAATTTAGTATTTTTTAATTTTTTTAACTTTTTTTATGAATATTTTTATTGCAAAATTAGATTATGACACTCAGGAAGCAGACGTAAGAGATGCTTTTGAGGCTTACGGAGACGTTGATTCCGTAAAAATTATTATGGACAAATTCACAGGACGTTCCAAAGGTTACGGTTTCATTGAAATGCCAAACGACGAAGAGGCAAATGAAGCTATTAACAACTTAAATGACAGTGAGCTTGATGGAAGAACTATCGTAGTTAAGAAATCAAGACCGAAAGAAAGTAATAATAGATACAGTAATAACCGTGGAGGTTACAGAAACAATAACTACTAAAAATTTAGTTTTTTATTGAAAAAGCGGTTTCCGATTGCAATATTGGAAACCGTTTTTTTTATTTTTGCACCTAAAACTAAATATTTAGCTTTTAAAATTTTAATTTGAAAACAATATCAACGGTATATTCAGAACTTAAAGATATCTTGAGAAAGTTGTATTCCTCAAGAGAAGCTGAAAATATTGCAAAAATATATTTTGAAGACAAGTATAATATAAAATCAATTAATGATAATATTTTCCCACCTGAGTTTTCAAAAATAATAATAGAAGATATTGAAAGATTTAAAAACGGTGAACCTGTTCAGTATATCACCGGCAAAGCATTTTTTTATGATAATTTTTTCAAGGTAGATAGTTCAGTTCTAATCCCTCGACCTGAAACGGAACTATTGGTTGATCTCGCCATAAAATATGCGAAAAATATTAAGTCCCCCGGAATTATTGATATTGGAACAGGAAGTGGTTGTATCGCACTGAGTATAGCACAAAAAGTAACTTCAAGTGAGATTTTGGCAATTGACATATCTCCGGCAGCATTGAAAACAGCAAATGAAAACAAAGATTTTCTGCAAATCCGGAATGTAGTGTTTACAAGATCAGATTTTTTGAAAAAATCAGAAAGAGATGGACTCGGAGATTTTGATATGATAGTTTCAAATCCTCCATATATAAGCCCTGTTGAAAAAAAATATATGACAGATTCCACATTGAAATTTGAACCTGATATAGCACTTTTTCCTGATAGTTCTAACCATATGATATTCTATGAAAAGATAATTGATTTTGCCGAAAATAATTTACGAAAAAACGGAATTGTAATATGTGAGATTAATGAATTCAGGGTGAAGGAGATAAAAGATATAGTTTCTGTTTCATCTTTTAAATTTGATATTATCGAAGATATGCAGAATAAACCAAGGATATTAAAACTGTGGAAGTAAGAATAAGGGTATCTATTCAACCAATTCCAACATTGCTGCTAATCCTCCTCCTTTTGCAAGATGGATCTTTTGTTTATAACTGTTGTCTATTACCAGCTTTATTTGTTTAAAATCTATCCCTATCCTGTTTGCATTAATACCATCCTGATATAAAGTCATTTTATACTTTTTTCCGGTGGGCAAAAAGGATAGATCCAATACCATATCCCTTTCGTCCCAATCTGTCATACCTCCGATGTACCAGTTGTTACCTTTACGGCGGGCAATTAACAAATAATCCGAAACTTTAGCATCAAGTACTTTTGTTTCATCCCAAAC
>JALVEG010000478.1 GCA_027031145.1 Saprospiraceae bacterium
CTGTTGGTACTGCAGATAAAAATTCCATGCATTCAGGTTCTTTATAGTAATTTGAAGGTGCATCACAAAGCATTTGCAAAGGACTTTCATAGCAAACATACATCCCCAGCTGATGACACCGGGTACCCATACTCATCGGTGTTTCATAAATGGGTTTGAAGTCTTTCTCCTGCGCATTATGCATTGCACCCGGCGTATAATCCATAGGTCCCGCCAACATCCTGCCGAATGGTAAAATCAAATCATGTTCAGGTGTTTGCTTCCAGCTCCATTTGTATTCTTCACCTCCATTGACTCCTTCTCTGGTCATTACATTAGGAAATGTCCTTCGCAATCCTGCCGGTTTGTATGATCCATGAAAATCAACAAGTAAATGATGCCCGGCTGCAAGTTTAGCTATTTTATAATAATAATTAACCATCTCCTGATCGTCTCTGTTCATAAAATCCACTTTGATTCCTTTTATTCCCATATTTTCCAGTTTATCAAGAGTTTCAAGCTTTTCGTCAAGCGTTTTCCATACCATCCATACGATAATATCAACGTTTTTCTTTTTGCCATAAGCCACAAGTTCTTTTAAATCAATATCAGGAACAATTGATGATAAATCCCCCAATTTGTACCAACCTTCATCAAGCAAGATATATTCCAATCCGTATTTTGAAGCAAAATCAATATAATATTTATATGTTTCCGTGTTTATACCTGCTTTAAAATCAATTCCGTAAATATTATTTGCATTCCACCAATCCCATGCAATTTTTCCGGGTTTGATCCAATCCGTATCCTGTATTTTGCATGGAGTCGCCAATAAATATGTCAATTGATTTTGAATTAAATCTTCATCTTTTTCACCAATTGCGAAAATTCTCCACGGGAATGAACGTGTTCCTTTTGTTTTAGCGATATAATCTTCTCTTTCCGTTATTCTCAAATCACGATCCGAATGTTTTTCTATTTTTTTAGGATATTTTGCAGAGACTCTGTTTAATCCTTTGCAATCTGCACCTTTTAGCCACATTCCCGGATAATCATTTAGATCACTTTCTGTAATCACAATTTTTGGACCATCCTCAGGATTCAATATCAATGGTAAACTTGCCAGATCCTGATCATTTAGTTCTCTTAGTGAAGTATAATCATAATAAACCTGATTGGCCGATTGAAATGATTTCTCCCTACCCCACCAAACAGTGTGGTTTTCAGGGAAACGATAATTTCCCTTTTCAGATAATACAGTAATCTCACCCGGAAAATTTGTTTCAAAGCGATATGCAAATCCCGAATCATAAGCACGTAATGTGATTTTAAATCTGTTTTTGAACGATACAATTATCTCGTTGTATTTATTCTCTATTTCCTTTGATTTTACTCTTACTTCAGGATATAAAATGCTTGATACACTGTTTTTTTTGGTATTTTCAACAATCTCTTTTTCGCCTAAAATACCATCTTTCAAATTCATTGATATCTCAGAAGGCTCCAATATTATTTTACCTTGATAAGTTGCTGAAATATGCATTAAATTCCCGACAGATAAAGTGAAATCAATATTTCCGTCAGGTGATTTCACATTGTATTTCTTATCTTGTGAAAATAATAAAACAGGTAATAAAATTGCAATAATTATCAGTTTGATTTTTGTTTGCATAATATTCATTTTTTGTAACTACTCAGGTAGGGTGCTTTTGAGATGAAAAAAATCGATTTTTTTGCCAGATGAAGCTCATTTTTCGAAGGCATAGTGGAGCTACGTCAAGAAAAATAGCTGAAATATGGCGAAAAAAGAAATTTTTTCAATCAAAATGACTCTACCTGAGTAGTTACCATTTTTTAACTAATTCAAGTGTTTTTGTTGTAATTCCGTCAGTATAAGACGATATCCATACTTCCGGTCTTAAATTTATGTGTTTCTTGTCATAAGCTAAAACGTAAACTTCTACTTTCTTTCCTATATATTCTTTTTTCATTGGTATATAATAAGTATAATTTGCATCGCGTTGAGCGACAACATATTCCCATGTATTGGATTGATATGAAGATGCCCTGTCTGGTGCTCCTACATATTTTCCGTCTATTTTTGCAGAAGCATAAGCCCCTTCTATTCCATGTTTACCATTAATTGCTATACTCAAATATGAATTTGGAGCAAGTTCGGGAAGTACAAAAGTTGTTTTCCAGGCTTTTTTACATTCCATTCTATCCGGATGAGCAAATAAATTGGAAGCTCGCCATTTTTCCCTGTTTATAGGTTTTCCTTTGTAAAATCCTTCTATTTCAACTATATGTTGCGGTTGATTCTTTAATCGCAAATAACGGATTTTTCTTTTAACAGGAATTATAATCAAAGTATCAGTCAGATATGTTATAGTTTCCCAGTGAAGCAAATCGGAAGATACTTCAGCATAGTTTCCTTCCCGTGCCAATAAAGGATGTAACGAAAAATAATCCGGTATATGAAAAATTAAACTATCTACATCGGTTAATTCACCCAAATCCAGACGAAAAGTTCCTCTTTTTATTCTTAGATCAATATCATATTTTTTTGACGGCCAAAATCCCGTATTGTAATTTCCGTCAAACAGATATTTATCCCAAATTCCCCTGTTTACAAACACTTCCTGATTGAAAAATGCATCCCTTGCTTTCTTTACAGCAGGAATTTTCGTTTCGCCCGAACGATAGTATGAGCGAACTTCCAAAGCATTATTGTCTGCTGCAAATACAGTTGCTTCATATAATGCTTTTGCATCTTCGGGAATGTTTGTTTCAAACAAATCTGCAATTTTTCTGTGAGGAGGAAGTTTTAATCCGGTACCCGGAAAATCTATTTTAATGCTTCTTTGTGTTGAAAGATCTTTATTCTCCATACCGTCTATTTTTGCCGATTTGAAGCTATTACCGATATTTTTCAAAGAAATATTTGCACTGGTTCCGGGCATACCAAGCAAATCGATCAAAACAGATTTGCCATTAACATTTCTCACAATTCGGAATTTAGTACCATAGACTACCGGGTCATCATAAGTTTCGGAAGTAACTAAAAACATTGCAGAACGAAAAGGTAGAACGGTAATACTTGCATTTTGTCCGTATCGAAAATTTCCGAAATAATTTTCATAAGGATGCATTTGAAGCAACATAAATTCTTTATCTTTATTTTCCAAACCTATTTCATCACTAATGTTAATTTTATAATCTACAGGCAACCATGAATTATTTCTAAGTGTAATAATCCTTGTATTTTCATCACCCCTGGAAACTGCATATTTTCCATAGTTCTTTTCAGGCAAAATCATTCCTTTCACAAGAATGCTGTCATATCTTTGATGCAAATTGAATATTCTGGCTAATTTGGGAAATTCATCATCCCTGAGCAACCATGGATTGGCATATATTTCAGGAGCCAAAATCAGAGAACGGTTAAAAGCCTGCAAGACAAGATCGTCCTCCCAATAATCAAGACAAGATGAAAGGCAGACGCCGTGATCTTCCGTTAGACGTTGCAAACCCGGCACCAGTCCCCTTTGCAAAGCACCTGCGCGGTGATGTGGAGCTGTGGTATTATTGATCATAAAAACATCAATATAAGTTTCTTCACCACCCCACAAAAAAGTAGTAGCATAAGGTTTTGCTCTGTTCAGTCCAAGCCGGTGATTCAATAAAATCAAATCAGGGTTGTATTTTCTGCATTCTTTCATCATATTGATAAAGGCATCTTCTTTTTCAGGTCGCAAAGGACCACAAACAGCATCAAACTTGAATAATGCAAAATTATAATCTTTACACAGATTAACCATCTGTTGAGTTCTTGCCTTTTCCTGTTCGGGAGTATTGCCAAAGCCGTCAGGACCTCCCCAGATCCCAAGCCTGATATTTAGATTCTTAGCTTTTTTATAAATTTTATTAAAACCGTCAGGAAATTGCTTTTTGAACCTTTTGGAGTTCACATTTCCATAAAATCGTTTACCATCAATAGCTCCTGCATCAAAAGCATAGATATCCAACTGCATTCCATATTCTGATCTTAACCATTCAAAAAAATCCAGATTTATTAAAGTTTGATTTTCTGTGGCACCTTCATTTGTATTGTTTATCCATGAAAAATATTGAGCTTTGGAAGGAGTATTTTCGTCAGCACCGGGAAAAATTTTATCCTGTGTATTAGCAAGCTGAATAAAAATTAATAAAAATAAAATGCACCCTATTGTAGAAATTCTTTTTTTCATAGTTTGACCGTTTTAATACCATCTGTGATATTTACAGAATAAAAATCAGGATTAAGACCATATTTATTCAGGTATTCAAGCTTTACTTTGTTAATAAATCTATCGATTGATTTTTTTTCAATAAGATTTATTGTACAACCTCCGAATCCGCCTCCCATCATTCTGCTGCCTAAAACTACCGGCTCTTGTTTTGCTAAATCCACGAGAAAGTCAAGTTCATCACAGCTAACTTCATATAGCTCTTTTAATCCTTTATGTGAAGCGAAAAGTTGTTTACCGAATTCTTTCCAATTTCTTTCTTCCAATGCTTTCCTGGCGCTTTGAACTCTTGAATTTTCCTCAATTACATACAAACAACGATTGTAAACCTCTTCTGTTAATTCGGCTTTTACCGTATTTAGCTGATTAATAGTAGTTCTGCTAAGAGAACTAACCGAAGGGAAATGTTTTTTTATAATCTCAAAGCCGGTTTTACATGACTGCTTTCGTTGATTGTAAGGAGAATCGGTAAGCTGATGTTTTACATTTGTATTAATGAGCAATAACTGATAATCATCAAATTGAACAGGAATATGTTTGTATGACAAATCGGAGCAATCAAGTAAGATAGCATTATTTTTTTTCCCGTTAAGATTTGAAAACTGATCCATTACCCCACAATTTACTCCTGCAAAATTATGCTCTGCTTCAATGGATATATTCATAATTTCATTTGAACTCAATCCCAAATTAAATAAACTGTTCAAACCAAAAGCAATTCCATTTTCAAGAGCAGCCGAAGAAGACAAACCTGCACCAATGGGAATATCACCTCCAAAAACAAGGTTAAAATTATCCGATAAATTCGTTTTTTCCACAATTCCGGATACAACACCTATAACATAATTTTTCCAACTGCCATTTTTCTGTTTTTCCAATTTGTTGAGATCTATTTTTACGCTCTCATCAAAATCAATAGAATATGCACTGCTATATCTGTTGTCAGATTTTGCAACAGCTACATATATATATTTATCAATAGTTGCAGGAAAGACAAATCCTTCATTGTAATCTGTATGTTCTCCAATTAAATTTATTCTTCCAGGTGATTTTATTAATACGGGGAATCCCGGATATCTTTCTTCAAAAGCCTTAAGAATCTTGTTTTGTAAATCATTGTTCATCATCAAGATTTATAAACTGAACATTAATACAAATATAATAATTAAAATTAGTGTATGTATGAAAATGTGCAATTTTTGAAATAAAACTAAAATAAATGTAACTACTCAGGTAGGAGGATTTTGAAGTGAAAAAAAGAGATTTTTTCAGTCAAAATGACAGTACCCGAGTAGTTACAAATAAATAAAAAAGCCCTGTGAAAGAAAGGAGTGATTGTATATAAGTAAGTTAGCAATTCACAGGGCTGAAAGATTGAGATTTATTTTTTAAAAAAATCCGATACAATTAGTTCTTTGGTGCCATGACTATATGTATAGAATCCTTCTTTGGATTTGACTCCGAGTTTACCAGCTTCAACCATTTTTTTCAATAAAGGACAAGGAGCATATTTAGGATTTCCAAATCCTTCGTGCATTACTTCCAATATTGCAAGACATACATCAAGGCCGATAAAGTCAGCAAGTTGCAACGGCCCCATAGGATGTGCCATACCCAATTTCATAACCGTATCAATTTCATATACTCCCCCTACTCCTTCAAAAAGAGCATAGATAGCTTCATTGATCATTGGCATCAATATTCTGTTAGCTATAAAACCAGGATAATCATTTACCTCTACAGGAACTTTACCAAGATTTTTAGAAATTTCCATTATAATATTAGTAACATCATCGGTTGTTTCGTATCCTCTGATGATCTCCACCAGTTTCATCACAGGAACAGGATTCATAAAATGCATTCCTATAACTTTCTCAGGTCTGCTTGTTACAGAAGCGATTTTCGTGATGGAAATAGACGAAGTGTTACTGGCCAAAATAGCATTTTCAGGTGAATATTTATCCATATCCCTGAAAATATTCAATTTGAGATCAACATTTTCAGTTGCTGCTTCGACTACTAATTCTGCATTTTTTACAGCTAGTTTTAAATCGGTAGTAGTTTCTATATTTTTTAAAGTTCCCTCTTTATCATTTTCGGATATTCGCTCTTTTTTAAGCATTCTATCCAAATTTCTGGTAATTGTTTCAATAGCTTTGTCCAAAGCAGTAGCTGAAATATCACAAAGTGTTACATTATATCCTTTCATTGCAAAAACATGTGCAATTCCATTACCCATTGTTCCCGCACCAATAACTGTTATATTTTTCATAATTATTTTTTTATTTCAACACCAAAATTACAAGTAAAATTCTTAAAATAAAAATTTAAATATTAATTTATTCCTGTACTAAATAACAAGTAACTACTAATGTAGAATCATTTTGATAAAAAAAACACTTTTTTTATCATATTTCAGCTATTTTTCTTGACGTAGCTCCTTTAGTGCTCTATACAAAAAATAACTATACTTATATACTTGTTCTTTTTCATTTATACTTCGTTGAAGAACCTCGCAAATAGCTAAGGCTATTCACGAGAAC
>JALVEG010000479.1 GCA_027031145.1 Saprospiraceae bacterium
GTAATTAATTGTTTTTTCAATATATGAATCATTTATAAAATCATAAATTATCAATCCCGAAAATGTCTCAAATACAAGATGCTTACCGAAAAACTTGATATAGCCATTTTCATAAATCCCTTGAAAATATCTATTATGTAATAATTTTATTGAATCTATGGATATAATCTCAGAAACACCAAGTTCATCATTTTGATAAAAAGACAATAGGTAATTCTTTCCTTCAATATGCTTAACAATGTTCTTTGTATCGCTATGCTCTGATACGAAATGTGAAAGTTGTGTTTGTGCTGTAATATTAGAAAAGCAAAATAGTAATGTGATAATTATAAAGGTAAAGTGTTTCATATTTTTTAGTTTTAGTTTTTTCTCAAATATCTTTTATTGAATTAATTATCAGAATAGTATGATATACAAAATAACCTTTGAAATTTATTTGTTATAAATAAATAACGTAAAAAATCAAGTAATTGTGATGAGTTAAAAGAAAAATTATTTGATATAACAGGCTAATTTTCTTGATTTTTAGCACAAATATTATATGTTATATGTTTTTCAGTAGTAGAAATCTAGAACAGTTTTAATCTATATCTTCCAAAAAAAGGTATTTCTTTCTGTATTCTTCCGGTTGTGTTTACGAAAATAAAACATGTTATTCAAGAAATACATAAAGAATTAACTTGATTTTCTATTTTTCAAAAGTTTTAGATATATGCGACTCTCCTTGTGATAATAAAATTTGGTTTAATAAAATTATTGAATAATATCTTTTATTTTTCAATAATTTTTCAAATATTGGTTTTAATTGAGTTATAATTCCTTCTTTTTTTGCAAGTAATAGAATCCCCAATGTTCCAATACATTTTAATCCAAAATTTTCTGCAATTATACGAGCTTTCTTATCATCAATCAGTAAAAAATTAGCATCTAATTCTTTATATAAAATAACCGATTCCGATTCTCCATAATCCATAACAAAAGTTAATTCATTAAAACTTGATATTTCCACCATTTTATCACTAAAAAATAAATTTATGCTTTTGAATATTTCATTACTTTTCACCTTGGTAATTTCTTCCCAAACTGCTAAAGGAATTCTAATTTCGTCAAATAACAATTCCAATATATTTAATTTATTAACAATTGCCAAAGAAAATATCACACTTGAATCTACTATTACTAAACCTCTTTTATCCATTATTCAAGTTTTTCCAGATCATGCATGACATCATCAAATGCTAAATTTGAAATTGATATTTTGTTTTCTGACAAATATGATTCAAACTCATATCTTGTGAGTCCGGATATCTGAGCGGCTTTTCCAATGGTAAGTTTACCGGTTTTATATAACTTTATTGCTAAGGAAATTTTAATACGTTTTTTAAATTCTTTTTCTGATTCATTTAGTGCTAAAAGGATTTCAGAAGGAAATTCAATAGAAATTGTTTTACTCATTGTAAAATATTTATCATAAAAATATAAAAGAAAACAAAACATAACAACTCCGGTAGATACAGCAAAACTTTAAACTTTGTTAAATCCTGTTTTATTATATTGAACGTTTGAAAATAATTTTTTGTTCCTCAAGTAAGATAAATTCATTTGTTAATCCGATTAAAATTTAGAATAATCCGGGTTATTCCATATCCCCCAAAAAAGGATATTTTTTTCTGTATTCTTCCAGTTCCGGTTTGGAAAATGAAGCGGTAATTATACCTTCGATATTGCCTAAAGATGTCAATAAATCACCGTTGTAGTTATACATTGCAGAATCTCCCGAATATGTGATATCCCTGCCATCTTTGCCTATTCTGTTTATACCGGCAACATAAGATTGGTTTTCTATTGCCCTGGATCTTAAAAATGTTTTCCAGTGTGTAGCTCTGATTTTGGGCCAGCTGGCAACATTGATCAAAATATCATAACCCAAATCATTTTTCAACCAAGATGGAAACCTGAGATCATAACATACGGAAGGAAATATTTTCCAGCCATTGTAGTTGATTATCTTTCGTTCATCGCCATTTGTATAAAATTCTCCTTCTCCACCGGGATTAAATGAATGTTTTTTATCGTAAAAATGTATGTTCCCTTCGGGTTCAACCCATAGAAATCGATTCCTG
>JALVEG010000480.1 GCA_027031145.1 Saprospiraceae bacterium
TCTTCAAATAGTGAAATCATTTTGATGAAAAAATATAACGAGAATATGAGACATAGTATTCCAAGTTTTATTTTTCACGAACCTTTCTTTGGATTTTCACATTCGGCAGTAGCATCATTTCTTATGACAGATGGTAAACCTGTCAGCTATAACGGAGCCACACATCCCGGGTATACAGAGTGGGTTTTTAATACTACAGAAACTATTAATACCTCACAAAATTTCTTCAAAACCAGTGTGGGTGTATATAAAGACAGAGACACAAGAATCTATAGCATAATTGATACTACAAGATTAGTTGCCCCTTTTAATAAAGGAATACCTATGTTTTCATGTATTAAATATGCTTCTTACGAAATGCTGGCAAATCAACCTACACAGGGAGTACAGGCTACAACCGATGCTCCTATTTTCAGATTTGGAGAAGTACTTTTAAATTATGCTGAAGCTAAAGCCGAATTGGGAACGATAACACAAGAGGATCTTGATAAAAGTATTAATTTGTTGAGAGACAGAGCCGGAGTAGCTCACCTTACTGTTGATGTCGGTTTTTCTGCTGATGACAGAGATCCTGATGTAGATCCTTTATTGTGGGAGATCAGAAGAGAAAGAAGAGTTGAATTGATGTTGGAACCATTTAGAAAATGGGATTTGATCAGATGGGCAAAAGGAAAATATTATGATAAAGATGAAGACTTTTATGGTGTAAAAATAGATCCTTCAGTTACTTTTGCGGGAAATATTACCGTTTTAAAAACAGATGACGGACATCTTTATTCTCAAAAACCCGAGGATAGAAGAACACCATGGAATGACAGAAAGTATTTGGAACCTATACCTCTGGATCAGTTAACTTTGAATCCTAACTTAACGCAAAATCCCGGATGGTAAGATAGCTTAAAAGTTTAAGATTGTTTAAGAGCCGCCTTATATGATGATAAGGTGGCTCTTATTATTTTGTTCTTGGAGCACTATATGTATGATTATTTTTTGCATGGTACACAAGCTCATATACCAGAATATTTCCAAAAAAAATTTATTTATCAATTAAATAATGTAATTTTGTTTATCATTGCATAAAAGAAATATAATCTTGAAAGATAAAAATACATATCAAAACGAAAAAGCGATCATATCGATATGGCTTTTCAATCGCAAATGAATTCCGGTTTGCCTGATGACAGGTTTTACTATGAACCTTTATTGGGAAATCCTGAAAATGTGGATTTGTCTTTGAAATTTGCAGGCTTTGATTTTGATGCACCGATTTGGATATCAAGTATGACAGGTGGTACTGAATCTGCCGGAAAAATAAATGAAAATCTTGCCAGAGTTGCAAATAAATTCAATCTTGGATTTGGATTGGGCTCTTGCAGGCAATTATTGGATAGTGATGAGTTGCTTGATGATTTTAATGTTAGAAAATATATTGGGGCAAGACCCCTTTTTGCAAATCTGGGGATAGCTCAGATAGAGCAGTTACTGGAAACCGGAAATGTAAATAAAATTGAAGATTTAGTTAAAAAAACCGAAGCCGACGGTTTGATTATACATATAAATCCATTACAGGAATTTATCCAACCCGAAGGAGATATTATTTCCAAAAAACCTTTGGAAACAATAAAAAGACTTCTGGATAAAACTCAATTGAATATCATAGTGAAAGAAGTAGGTCAGGGTATGGGAATAAACAGTTTGAAAGAATTGATGCTGTTACCTTTGACAGCTATAGAATTTGGTGCTTTCGGAGGTACTAATTTTACAAAATTAGAGTTATTAAGAAATGACGATACCGGTTATGCCCAATATTCCAACTTGATAAATATAGGTCATAATGCGGAAGAAATGGTAGATTTTGTTGAAATAATAAAAAATAATATATCTGATGGAATAAATTGTGATAATTTCATTATTTCAGGAGGTATAAAAGATTATCTTGATGGATATTATTTAACGGAAAAAATCGGTTATCCTTCTATATATGGAATAGCATCGGGTTTTCTTAAACCTGCTTTGAAAGGATACGATGAATTGGAAATGTTTGTATCTAAACATATTGAAGGCTTGAAAATGGCTAAAGCTTATTTGAAAATTAAAAAATAATCAGCGTGCATAAAAATCCAATTAGCGGTTTCTCAAAACTTTCAAAAATAAGAAAGATGCAATGGGTTGTTGAAAACTTTTTCAAGGACCCTGACGGAGTTATGAATGAACTCATAAGTTACTGGCATCCGGGTTTGCAAAGTATCCTGGACGGATTTATTGAAAATTCAATCGGAAATTTTCCAATACCTCTTGGAGTTGCACCCAACTTTAAAATCAATGGTAAGGTCTATGCGATACCGATGGCAATTGAAGAAAGTTCGGTGATAGCAGCAGCTTCCAGTGCATCCAAATTCTGGTTCGACAGAGGAGGATTTAAAGCGGAAGTTATAGACATGAAAAAAATAGGTCAGGTTCACTTCAAATGGAAAGGCGACAAAGAACTATTATTTTCTGAATTTGATAAAATCGAAAAAAAACTTAGAGAAGATACTAAGGAAATTACAGCTTCTATGGAAGAAAGGGGAGGAGGGATCCATTCTGTCAAACTGGTGGATTTTACAGATAAAATAGAGAATTTGTACCAGATAAAAACAGAATTTTATACCTGTGAATCAATGGGGGCGAACTTTATAAATACAATTTTGGAACAATTTTCTACCACTCTTAAAAACTATATTGTTTCGCATGATATATTTGCGGTAAAAGATATTGAAATAATAATGTCTATTTTATCTAATTATACTCCTGATAGTATTGTGCATTCCGAAGTGAGTTGTCATGTAGAAGAATTGATTAATGGTCAGTCTATAAAAAACGGTAAATTATTTGCAGAAAAATTTCATACCGCAGTTGAAATTGCAAGAAAAGACCCTTTCAGAGCAACGACACATAATAAAGGTATTTTCAATGGAATCGATGCAGTGATAATCGCTACCGGCAATGATTTCAGGGCAGTAGAAGCCTGTGGACATACGTATGCTGCCAGAGACGGTCAATATCGCAGTTTAAGCAAGTGTGAAATTAAGAATGGAATTTTCAGATTCTGGCTCGATATTCCCATGGCAATCGGCACAGTAGGAGGATTGACAAGAACTCACCCAATGGCAAAACGTTCTCTTGAAATGCTTGGAAATCCGGGTGTACAGGAATTGATGAAAATAGTTGCATCTGTTGGGCTGGCACAAAATTTCGGTGCAGTAAAGTCATTGGTAACTACGGGTATACAAAAGGGGCATATGAAATTGCATTTATCAAATATTTTGACATATCTGGAAGCTGATACATCGGAAAAAGAAAAAATCATGGCTTATTTCAAAGATAAAATAGTCTCTTTCAGTGAAGTGAAAAAAATTCTTGATAAAATCAGAGGGAAATAAATCTTTAATCATTTTCAATACAAAATATTATTATGTCCAAAATAGAAAATATCAAAATTCTCGGTATTGATCCCGGAACACAGGTTATGGGATATGCTGTTTTGGATTATTTTGGAGGTCACCATCGCGTGGAGACTTTGGGAGTGATCAAACTGAAAAAATATAAGGATCACCAGGAAAAACTAAAAGAAATTTTTTTACAAACACAGGAACTGATAGAAGTGTATTTGCCAACTGAATTGGCGATTGAAGCTCCTTTTTATGGGAAAAATGTCCAATCCATGTTGAAACTTGGACGAGCCCAGGGAGTATCCATTGCTGCAGGAATAACAATGGGCTTGAACATTACCGAATATTCGCCAAAAAAAATAAAACAATCTATTACCGGAAACGGAAATGCTTCAAAAGAACAGGTAGCGGCAATGTTACAAAGTATACTTAAAATAAAAATTGAAAAGGGGTTTTTAGATGCTACAGATGCTCTCGGAGCTGCAATGTGTCATTTCAATCAACTATCAGGTGTTTTGAGTACGGGGAAAAAATATTCAGGTTGGAAAAGCTTTTTAACCGATAATCCTGATAAAATTTCCCGGTGATGGATTGGGATTCTGCCATAAAAGGTTTCAAATCTTATTTGATGCTGGAAAGATCGCTTTCTGCGAATTCAATTGAAGCCTATATACGGGATGTTCATAAATTGGTAGAATATCTTCAAATTTCAGAACTTGATATTTCTCCTGTCGATATAAAATTCAATGATCTTAGAGATTTTATTATTTGGATCAATGGTCTGGGAGTTGCCCAAAGATCCCAGGCAAGGATAATATCAGGCATAAGGGCATTTTATAAATACCTGATGATGGAAGATATTATCGATGATGATCCAACAGAATTGATGGAAGGACCAAAAATCGGAAGAAAAATTCCCGATGTTTTGAATTATGAAGAGATAGATGCAATTTTGAATGCAATAGATCTAAGTACCGGGCAAGGACATAGAAATAAAGCTATAATCGAAACTTTATATGCTTGTGGACTCAGAGTTAGCGAACTTATAAATCTGAAGATCTCAAATTATTTTCCCGATATAGAATTTATAAAGGTCATCGGAAAAAATAATAAAGAACGAATAATTCCTATCGGTTCGGAAGCTATTAAAAACATAGATATTTATATCAAAAATTATCGCGATAAGATCAACATCCAAAAAGGTAATGAAGATTATATATTTTTGAATCGCAGAGGTAAAAAATTAACAAGAATAATGATATACCATATTGTCAAAGAAGTTACCAAACTTGCAGGAATTAAAAAAAATATCAGTCCTCATACTTTCAGACATTCATTTGCAACCCATTTGGTAGAAGGAGGTGCTGATCTCAGAGCAGTACAGGAAATGCTTGGTCATGAATCAATCCTGACCACAGAAATATATACTCACCTTGACACCGATTATCTTAAAAGGACAATAATAAAGTACCACCCGAGAAATAAGCAATAGAAACTATGGTGTATTTCTTTTTTTCGCATTGCGGGTTGAGAACTTCTTTATTTATCTCTTTGGGAGGAGTTAGAGGCAGAGGTTTGGAAAAAAACGAAAAAATTAAATGCACCCGGCTCCTTGAGGTTTAAATAAGTGGAAATAGACAACTAAAAGTGACTTTTAAGATTTTTTTTTAAATATTTCCAATAGCGTAGATTTACCGGAGCGACGCAATCCCGTTACCACTTTGATAATATCTTTATCTTTGTATGCAGATAATTTTTCAAGATATTCTTTTCTTTCAATCAATTAATTCATATTGCAAATATACGATAAGAATTATCAAAACTTGCAAAAAATGCAAGTTTCGATAATTTCACTTTACTGCTTTCGGCAAAAAAAATCAACCGTCTGCGGAGGCATGAAAATTTGCTGCCTTGCTCTGATTGGATAAGCGCATTTTTATAGATGAGCTATAAATTTTGATTATCCGATGGGGTAAATTGTCATAGAGTCAAATTGTCAACCCTGTGGAATACGAATTTCTAATTCGTAAAAATCTCCGATTTTTATTCCACGGGGTCAATTCTTGACACAGCGGACACTGTACCCTACAGTCCCAGGGTCGTCGTACCGGAACACATCCGTGTTGCCGGAGCACAAGTTCCGCATCCACATAAAGGGGGCATACATGAAGATAGTATCACTTGACGACCACAAGTGCGAGTCTTCGCCCTGAGAGTAAAAACCATCGTCATAGCGGTAACCTGCGGGAAGAACCGTCAAACCGCTCGTGCCAAATTCCGGGTCATTTTCCAAAGTACCATCTTGCCATAGTGCAGCGTTGCCTGCCATTTTACTGCCTTCGTTTGTGCCTCTCCAACCGGAACCATTAGCTTCTGACTGAGACATTCCGAGTTCCATCTCCAAAGTCTTCCATTCATCATCTGATGGCAGGTGCCAGCCGTCAGGACAGATACCTTGAGTTCCTTCCGTAGTCACATATTGCATCATTTCATTCCATTGGTAGAGACCGCCATAAGTATCGCAGTTGGCTTCATCATCATCGTAACAGTACTTTTCTATGGTGCCGTTGTCGGTTTGGTTGTTGCTTCCGTCTATTCTGGTGCCTATGTTGAGGTTTTCTGCCATCCAGCATTGGTTGCCTATTTGTACTGTGGTATAACTTTTTCCATCGCGAGAATCTGTTATTGGATCTCCGCAAACCCATGGAGAAATAGTATCACTTGCATCCCATAAGGCTATCCATTTACTGCCATTAAACCCGTAAAAGTCAGACGAGTCAGTATTAAAAACCAGAAGTCCGGCAGCAGGGTTTAAAATTTCACTTATTTGAACTGTTGTCATTCTGGGTAACAATAATCCCCTGTTTGTGCTTTTAATATCTAAAATAGCACTACTATCAGGGGCAGACCCATCCGTATTAATCGCTACTTGTGCATAACCTAAAGCTATGTAAAGCAGCATTATACTTATTAAAATTATGAACTTTTTCATACCGCAAAAATTTAAAATGTTAATAATATTATTTAATCACTCTAATATATTTACTTTATAAAGTTCTTTATTAATTGTCTAATTTTTGTTGTATGGAGCATTCCCCAAATTACTGTGCTGCGTTGTTTTGTGTAATTTATATCTATCCTTTTTCTTTTAGCATCATTTATCACATATTTTATTACAAAGTTACTATACAATTTATATCAAATCAAGTGTTTTGTGAATGTTTGCTATTTTTTTGACAGGCAGCTTTGAATTCACTTCCTATTTTGGTGAGTGAAGAAGAATTTTATCCGTTTTAACTGCTAACCCGTATTATTCACGGGTTTTCGTAGTAAGATTTAAAAAAATGATAACCTGCCGACCATAAAAGTACTTTGGAAGACGTGTAGTAAAGGGATATACAGGAAATTTTTACCGGTTAATCAGAGAAAACTACTTTTTAATATTAATTGATTTCCAATTTTTACTTAATAGACTATACGAATTGGAAAGGTAAAATAGCAAGTAACTTAATCTGTGATTTTTTCTTGGATTATCACTATTTTCTGCTCCGAAAATTAACTCAGCTAAGGTTATTTCGGAAATGACACAATTCTTCAATTCAACTTGATTTATTTTCTCAAACAAGTTAAATCTTCCTCTAAAAAAGTGGATGCAAATATTGGTGTCTAATAAGTATTTCATTATAATTTTTCAATATTTCTCGAGTTTACTCTCGATTCTCTGATTTCTTTAATTATTGCATCAGAATCACGTGAATCATCCCAAGCTCCAAATAACTTTTTAAGTTCAAATGATTTATCTTCTTCCGTTTCTATTGATTCCGCAAGTTTAATTATTAATTTCTTTTTAGTATTATTGTCAAGTTTTTTTAAAAAACTAAAGTACTTATCAATTGTTTTATTTGAAATCGCATACCCCATAATTAAATATTTTCATAAATTTAACAAAACTTTTCATTGCAAATACACTTTCACTTTAGTAAAATGTAAGTTTTATATCAAAAAGTTTCATTTATTGATACATTCCTTTTAAGTTTTTTGTTTTTTTCTGAAACACAACTTTCTTTTATACCGACCAAATTTATATATTTATTCCACATCCACCAAATAATCAGAAGATAAATTCAATTCTTCAGGCGGATGGTTTATTTTTCTTATGCCTTTAGTGGTTACTCCTAACAAATAACAAGGTGCATCAACTCAGGTAGATACCTGGTTTTTTACTTACACTTTTTTACTGTTTCCGGGAAAGGTACTTGTAGAGTTTTACTACAGACTGACCGTTACTGTTATGTGTTGTGCGGGATAGCGTTAGTGTTCTGTCACGTATTCATTTTGTATTTCAATTTGCTCCAATATTCCATCTAATTTCGCCCGCTCCTCTTCAATATCATAATCATTCTGCAAACCAAGCCAAAACTTAACAGAAGTTCCAAAATATTTTGAAAGTCTAAGGGCAGTATCTGCTGTTATTCTACGTTTACCTTTAATTATTTGACTTATCCTGGTTTGAGGAATTTTAAGAGACTTTGATAACCTGTAAGCCGTTATGTTCATAGGTTTTAAGAATTCTTCCAATAAAATCTCTCCGGGATGAATATTTGATAGTTTAGCCATGATAACCTTCTATTTTTACATTTTTAGCATTTATAAGTACATACTTAATATTTTATTTTCATTTATGGGAGAGAACAGTCTCGTAATATGAAGCGGGCGCAGTGACAGGAAACCTGCTTTTATTATCGCTTGTTCTTTCTAGCGGTTTTTTTTAATTCATACGTCTTAAACCAGTAAAAAAATGCTTCCGGGTTAGACTTTTTTAGTTTATTTAATTTGTTATTCATCGGCTTATCAATTAACCATTCTTTCATCTGCAATGGATTGCTAAATCTTTCAATTTTTACTGAATTGTTTTCAATCAACGTAACAAGATAAGCTATTTTTGATGCTTGTACAAT
>JALVEG010000481.1 GCA_027031145.1 Saprospiraceae bacterium
GTTTTGAGTATCAAACATCTTATAATTGAAATGGATGAATTTCAAATTTACCATTTGAAAGATTATGATACTCTACTGACTTTGCTTTATGATGAAATGGATAAATTGACAGAGGGATTTTCAATGTTAAACAAAAAAGAGTATGATGAAATATTGAAAAAAACTTATGAAGTGATACATCATGATAATCTGTTGATTAAAGAATATGCTCAAATGCTCGTAAAACTTTTTGAAAATAAAGATATAAATCATGTTTTAAAACACAAAGAAATATTGACTCAAATCAAAGAGATCAGTAAACGTATCCATATATGCGGCAATCATCTTGAAGATATAGTTTTTAAAATGAATTAAATTCAACAGATGATATACCAACCTACATTATTTTTCAAATCAGGCCATTTTAATACGATTTTCAGAACATTTTTTACTTTTCCAAAGGTAGAATATATCAGAAAACGAATAAATACCCCTGATGATGATTTTATAGATCTGGATTTTATTTATACCGGATCAAAGAAATTGATCATCATATTTCATGGTCTTGAAGGTAGCTCCGGTTCAAAATATGTTTTATCCAATGCGATGTATTTTAAAAAATATCAATATGATGTTTGTGCTGCGAATTTAAGAGGATGCAGCGGAGAGCCAAATAAACTTTACAGCTCTTATCATAGTGGAAAAACGGAGGATGTCGATATTATAATCAATGCAGTTAGAGATGATTATGATGAAATTTATTTGCTTGGATATAGTTTGGGTGGAAATCTGGTTACAAAATACGGAGGAGAAAAAGCAAGTACTATTAATAATAAAATAAAAAAGATCATAGCTGTATCAGTACCGGCAGACCTTATGGAATCAGCTTTGGAAATATCCAAACCCAAAAATTATCTCTACAACCAACTTTTTTTAAAAAGTCTGAAGAATAAAGTAAAACAAAAAATTGAAACATTCCCGGAATGTGGGATTACTCAACAGGATTTAAAAAAAGTTTCGACTTTAAAACAATTCGATGATATTTATACTTCCAAAGCTCATGGATTTATAGATGCTGAGGATTATTGGAAAAAGAATTCCTGCAAACAATTCATTCCAGGAATAAAAATTCCAACCTTGATGTTGAATTCTATGGACGATCCTTTTCTGGGGGAAAAATGTTATCCTTTCAAAGAAGCTGAAGAAAATAAATATTTTACTTTGGAGACACCCCGATATGGCGGGCATGTTGGATTTAACATATCATTTGATGCCGGCAAAAACAATTGGCTGGAAAAAAGGGTTATACTATTTATTGAAAAAAATAAATAATGGAAAAAATAAAACAATCCTGTCCCGGTCTTTCATTCAAAGTATTAATGAATGATACATTATTGGTTGATGTCAGGGAGAAAGATGAATTTGAACAAGTGAAATTTGATGTTCCTGAAATGATACATATCCCTTTTTTTAGTAAATTGGATAACAGATATAATGAGATTCCTAAAGATAGAAAAGTAATTATAGCGTCCTACACAGGAAAAAAGGGAATTGAAGCTACAAAATTCTTATATTCCAAGGGTTATATCAATATTTCCAATATGGAAGAAGGATTATCAAAATGGCTGCACAAAAAATATCCTGTATTGGGAGATAAATATTTTGACCTAAGATAGCCGTCAACAGCATAAAATAAGAAAAGGCTTCAAAACGAATTGAAGCCCTTAAAAGCAGAGTTTTTATATCATTAATTAATTATATGCTAATTTAATCAAACTTAATTGCGTCAGTTTATAATCCGACTTGTTCAAAATATATAGACACGGAAATTTACAAAAAGGTTGGGTGAAGATGTTTTTTGTATCAAAAAAAGACAAATTTGAATATAAACCTTATCTTTGCATCTTTCTAATTTATCTTAATTCAGACAATGAAAGAAATCAAGATTTTTTCCGGTACTGCTACAAAAAATTTAGCTCAAAAAATTGCGAATGATCTTAAAATGCCTTTGGGGGATCTGGATATTTTGAAATTCAGTGATGGAGAAATGCAGGTCGTTTTAAATGAATCCGTCAGAGGTGCTCATGTGTTTTTTATACAATCTACTTTTGCTCCCGGAGACAATATTATAGAACTCCTGTTGATGATAGACGCTGCAAAAAGAGCTTCGGCTGGCTATATAACAGCTGTTATTCCTTATTATGGATATGCAAGACAAGATAGAAAAGATAAGCCAAGGGTTCCCATCTCGGCCAAATTGATGGCAAATATCATTCAGGCTGCCGGAGTTGACAGAGTGATGACAATGGATTTGCATGCTCAACAAATACAAGGCTTTTTTGATATTCCTGTAGATCATTTAATCGCAGAAGCTATATTTTTCCCATATCTGGAATCTAGAGATATAGATAATTTTATTTTTGCGAGTCCTGATGTTGGCGGTGTAAAAAGAGCAAGAGCTTATGCAAGAAAATTTGATACCGAATATGTTATTTGCGATAAAGAACGCAAGAAAGCAAATGAAGTATCTAATATAATAGTGATCGGTGATGTAAAAGGCAAGGATGTCATTTTGATCGATGATTTGGTTGATACTGCCGGAACAATGACTATGGCTGCTGATAAGATAATCAAAGAAGGAGCAAAAAGCGTCCGGGCAATTTGTACTCATCCTGTTTTATCGGGACCGGCTTATGAAAGACTTGAAAAATCACAAATTACCGAACTTATTGTTACAGATACAATACCTCTGAAAAAAGAATCCGAAAAAATAAAAGTAATAAGTTGTTCTAATCTTTTTGCAGAAGCTATTAATTATGTTTATGAATTTAAATCGATTCAGTCGTTATTTAACAGATAGTATCTGCATTAAAAATAAAATATTAGACGAAGTTTTTTTGTAACTCAGGTAGGGTGTTATAACGACAAGGTATTTATCATTTCAAGGTATTTCTATAGTTCAATCATAAACATAAATTTCTAAAAGCTATCTCGAACGACTAAGCACCGTTTCCCCTCTCCTTTTCTTTTGAGTAAAAAATTGAACGTGATATTTCTAAAAGGAGAGGGTTAGGGTGAGGATTAGGACGATAATGAAAAAGAAGAGGATTGGTTTGCCAGGTAGAAAACGACTATGTATAGTTATTATTTGCACAGTGTACTAGATAAAAACTATAATGAAATAAATGATAAAATGGTTTATTATTTCCTAAATCAGCATTAGATCAATTAAATTTTCAAGAAAATTTTATTTTTTTCTCATGAAAACTTCATAATTAAATAAAAAGATTTACCTTTGCACTCCATTTTTAAACGCTCAATAACAGATAGCTATGGAAATATTTAAATTAGAAACAAATAAAAGAGACACTTTTGGCACCAGACATGCAAAAGCTTATAGAAGAGAGGATTTGATTCCCGGCAATTTATATGGAGGTGAAGAAAACAAATCATTTACAGTTAAGCCATTGGATATAAGGGAATTGGTATATACACATGAGTTTAAAATTGTGGAATTGGACATTGACGGAAAACCCGTGAAAGCAATTCTGAAAGAAATCCAATTTCATCCCGTTACGGATAAAATAACTCATATTGATTTTCAGGAATTGGTTGAAGGTAAAAAGGTTAAGGTTTCGGTACCTGTGAAATTTGTAGGTGATTCTATCGGAGTGAAAGAAGGAGGAACTTTAATGCCATTGATGAGAAAAGTGATCATTAAAACTACTCATGATAAATTGGTTAACCATATTGAAGCTGATATTACACCATTAGCTTTAGGACAATCAATACGTGTTAAAGATTTAACCATACCCGAAGGAATCGAAGTAATGCACGAAGCAAATATTCCGGTTGGATATATTGAAGTACCAAGATCTCTAAAGAGTGCTCAAGATGCAGCCGCTAAAGAAGAAACCGGAGCAACTGCAGAAGTTGCTGCTGCCGAATAAGAATTTTTTTTAATTCAGAATAAAGAAAAAGCCACTCAAAAAAATGAGTGGCTTTTTTATTTAAATTATAAAAAGTATCAATGAAATTTAACAAATTCCTTTACCCATTCAGTTGTAACTGATTTTGGTCTCTCCAATGCCAGTCCAAGTGCTCTTGACCATGTAGCTGCCGCTAATACTCCAAGTGCTCTTGAAACTCCAAACAATACTGTGTAATATTCATATTCCTTAAATCCATAATGTACTAATAAAGCTCCGGAGTGAGCATCTACATTAGGCCATGGATTTTTAACTTTTCCAAGACTTTGCAAAATCGGAGGTACATGCTCATAAAGTTTCCAGATAATATTTACAAGATTAGAATCCTTGATATTTCTTTCTGCAAATCTTTTCTGTGCAATGAATCTTGGGTCAGGACGTCTCAGTACTGCATGGCCATAACCGGGAATTACTCTGCCTGAATTCAGTGTATCCTGAATATATTTTTTAATATCTTCATCTGAAGGTGTTTCCGTACCGAGTTGCTCGATCATTTCAAATACCCACTTTATTACTTCCTGATTTGCCAGTCCATGCAAAGGACCTGCTAAAGCATCAATTCCTGCAGAAAGAGAATAATAAACATCACTCAATGTTGAATTTACCAAATGGGTGGTATGAGCAGAAGCATTACCTCCTTCGTGGTCAGAGTGAATAGTCAGATAAATTCTCATCAATTCTTTGAATCCCTGAGAATCATTTCCCAACATATGTGCAAAGTTAGCACCCCAATCAAGATCCGGATCAGGATCTATTTGTTTTCCATTGTTATATTTCCTATTGTAAATATATGCAGCCAATTGAGGAAGTGTGGCGATCAAATTCATTGAATCTTCATAAGTTGGATCCCAATAGTCATATTTGGTCATTCCTTCTGCATACTTCTCTGCAAAAATACCATTATTTCTCAATGATAAAATACCCATACTAAACAAAGTCATCGGATGAGTATCCAAAGGCATGTTGTCAATAATATCTTTTGTGTGTTGAGGAAGATTTGCTCTTTTTTTCCACTCCTTTGTCAACCATGTAACATCTTCATGTTCAGGAAGTTCTCCTGTCAATAACAACCAAAATAAACCTTCAGGTAAAGGCTCATTTCCATCAGCAGCCGTAGGCAATTTTTCTCTTAATTCAGGAATAGAGAAACCTCTGAATCTGATACCTTCGATTGGGTCCAAAGCAGATGTTTCATAAGTCATAGCTTTCAATCCTCTCATTCCACCATAAAGTTGTCTGAGATGAACCTGATCAACTTCTTTGTCTCCATTGTTCTTGATAAGATCTTTTATTTCCTTACCCAATGCAACGGATTTTTCATGAAATATTAATTTTAATTTATCCATAATTATATTTTTAAATTAGTTAATTAAAAAATTTATTTAAGCAATACAAAATTAAACCATAAATTTCTAAAAAAAGAATGACAACACTATATCATTAACTTATTTATACACCATATTATTTAGTTTTAGTCTAATTTAGAATGCTTATAAGCAAAATAATCTGATAAATTCAATTATTTTTACTAAAAAATGATTTTTTCTTATGTTAATTATTTCTTTTGACGGATATTTGGGCTTTTAAAATCCTTTATGATAAAATTTGAGCGACATATTCTTAAAAACGGGCTTACCGTTTTGCTAAATCAGGATAAAAATACTCCACTTGTTTCATTCAATATCTTGTATGATGCAGGATCAAAATATGAAAATGAGAAAAAAACAGGATTAGCACATCTTTTTGAACACTTAATGTTTTCAGGAACTAAAGATGTTCCAGATTTTGACTATCATACACAGATGGCAGGAGGAGAAAACAATGCATTTACAAATGCTGATATTGCTGATTTTTATATTACCGTTCCCGGGGAAAATCTGGAAACGGCATTTTGGCTTGAGTCGGACAGAATGACAAATCTTTCACTTGATGAACAGAGTTTTGAAAATGAAAAAAGAGTTGTGATTGAAGAGTTTAAAGAAACATCTCTTAATACCCCTTATGGTGATATGTGGCACTATCTGGCTCCTATTTCATATAAAGTACATCCTTACAAATGGCCTACTATCGGAAAAAAAATAGAGCATATTGAAAATATTACTTTGGAAGATGTCAGGGATTTTTATCGCAATTACTATCATCCGGGAAATGCTGTTATTTCAATAAGTGGAAATTTTGATTCAAATAATGCCCTGAGATTAGCTGAAAAATGGTTTGGGCACATAACAAAAAACGGAATAGTTCATAAAACTGTTCCTCAGGAACCACAACAGATTATAAAAGAATCAAAAATAATCAAAGAAAATGTTCCTTCCAATGCTCTTTATATGGCTTTTCATATCGGGGGCAGAAGTGACATCAAATATTATACTCAGGATTTGTTGTCTGATATTTTGGGAAGAGGCAGATCGGCAAGATTGTTTCAAAACCTTGTCAAAGAAAAAGAGTTTTTCAATGAGATACAAGCATACGTGACAGGAAATCTTGATCCCGGATTGATGATAATCGAGGGACATCTTACCGATAATGTTGATTATGATTTGGCCGTTGAAAGCATTCGAAATGAATTAAAATCTCTTAAACAGGGAGATCTGGAAAGAAGTGAATTGGAAAAATTAAAAAATAAAATCGAAAATCAAATGGCTTTTTCGGAAATAAGTATTTTAAATAAAGCTATTAATCTTGCACAATATGAATTGGTGGGTGATGTTTCACTGATAAATAAACAGCATGATTTATATAGTAAAGTGACATGTGATGATGTTATCGCAGAAGCAAATAATATTTTTATTGAAAACAATTGTTCTGAATTGATCTATATGAAAAATTAACATGAATTTTAGAAAAATCATAAATGATCTTCCTGATAAATATTGGTATATTTTTGCGTTGTTGTTGATTTTACCGGCACTGCTCATTAATTTGGGTCTCCTTACCCTCAATGAAGATGAAGCCATCCGTGCTCTGGTAGCTCTTGAAATGAAATATTCGGGAAATCTTATTGTCCCCACTTTGAACGGTACTTATTATTATTTCAAACCACCGTTGTACAATTGGATAATTTTATTTTTTTATAATTTGTTAAATGATACAGGTCCCTGGACAGCGAGATTTGTGACTATTGTCAATTTGCTTGCATTTACATTTACTATTTATCTTACCAACAAAAAATATTTGAATAACAAACAGGCGATTTTGATCGCCCTGGTTTATATTACCTGCGGAAGAGTTATCTTTTGGGATTCAATGTTGGCATATATTGATATTTCATATTCGTGGGTAACTTATGTTGAAATAATGTCAATTTACTTTTTTTATAAAAGGAAAAATTATTGGGCATTGTTTTTAGTAAGTTATTTTTTAATGTCAGTTGGTTTCCTGATGAAAGGTTATACCTCATTGCCGTTTCAGGGACTAAGCTTACTGGCATTTTTTATTTGGAAAAAAGATTTTAAAAGATTGTTTACTTTACCTAATTTTATTGGATTAGGAATGTTTTTATTGATAATTGGTGTGTATTATTATTCGTATGATCAATATAATGATATAATGAACACTGTCAATCCTCTGCTCGATCAATCTGTAAGAAGAACCGCTTTACATCAAAAAATTAATATCCGGCAAACGATAAAACATATATTTACCTATCCATTTGAAAATTTATACCATTTTCTTCCCTGGTCTTTGATGGGGATATATCTGTTTAGCAGGAAAAATATCAGCAGGATCTTTAAAAATGAATTTGTCACTTTTAATGCATTGATGTTTTTTGTAAATATAATAGTTTATTGGGTTTCAGTAGAAGTATATCCGAGATATATTCTTATGTTGATGCCAATGCTTTTTACGGTTTTTGTTTATTTGCATGAATCAAATTATAAAGAAAGGTCTTTGCATTACCGGGTATTGATGATCTTGTTTGGAATTCTTTTTATCGCGGTTTTTGCATTTAGTTTTACTCCGTATTTTGTTAAAGCAGCACATTTGAACAGCAATTATATATTGAAAACAGTGTTATTAAATATTTCTTCATTGCTTCTGGCAATAATATTTTTTGTAAAAAAGAAAAACAGGCTTATAATCCTGATTTTATTAGTACTGGTTGTTCGTATTGGGTATGATTGGTTTGTAATAACAGGCAGATACAGGGAAAATCCTGATGCCGGATACAAAGCGCAGGCTATTAGTATTGCTAAAAAATATAAAAACAAAGATATTTTTCTTTATAAAAAATCCAAAGTAGATTATACAGCGTCCTATTATATTGCCAGGGAAAGAGGCAAAATAACCAAACGTGAGTTTAATAAATTTGTACCCCAAAACTATTATTATTTTGACACTTCAAGATATGATCTGGATACCGGAATTTTCAAAATCGAAGATGAATTTATGGTCAGGGAGTTTCAGAGAAAAATAT
>JALVEG010000482.1 GCA_027031145.1 Saprospiraceae bacterium
AGATATAGTTCTTTTGCAGTTTTACCGAGATTCATTAAAAGATTGTTTCCAACGGTCAGATTCAGTTCCTGAGAGGATTTACCATAGAAGTCTTCTATTTTAATCTTTGTTTTTTCCGGTATGTCCTGCAACCAAAAGTCCTCAGGAGCAGGATTGAAAAGATAAAAATCCACATCGATATGATCCTTGAGGGCACCAAGAAAAATTTCAAGATGAAATGGAGTAAATATTGAAAACCCAAACAATGAAATTCTGGGATACTTCTTTTTTATCTTTTCTATAAAATCCGGATCATTTGTTAGTTTATCGACTAACCGGTCTCTGGTCTCAACTTTATCAAAATTATAATCTTTAACTTCCTCTTTAATTTTATTCCAAATCCATCGTTGCCATTTTTCATGGTATACAAATGCCTGCTTTACTTCAGCGACTTTATCATTGTTCCACAACCTGATATAATCGGGTCGATAAATGGAATACTGGTCATAAAGGTCGGCAAGTTTGGTAGCAAGTTGAAGTTGTTTTATTTTATCTCCTTCAAAATATTGAAAAGTCCTTGTAAATTTCTTTTGGAAATCGGAAGAACCCAGTATTTTGTATATTAACCATCGCAGATTTCCCGTATTAAAAATATCTGCTGACCGGAGATTAGCCAGTTTAAACAGCTCAAACAGAATATTATTGGGTGAGAAGAATTCAAAATTGCTGAATATTTTGTTCTTTTCAGATATTTTTACAGAGAGCCATCTGTTCATTCCTTCTGTTTGAACAACAATAGATTCCTTTTGATAAAGTTCAAGAGGTTTGGACCGTATTGTTTCTGCCAGTTTCCCGGCAAGATTTTCTATGTCGTTTGATATGTAGGTGTTTAGTGGCATAGTGTGACTTTATTAAGTCAGGATGTTAACTATTTTTAGTAATTATAAATGGCATTCTTTCAAGAACTTTCATGTTTCCTTTATTAAACTCATTCCACTACAATCTTATCAACTAATAGTTCTTCGTTGAATTTATTATAAACTTTAATAAAATATATACCCGGTATCAATGAAGATATATCAATTCTTTTTGAAATATTTATTTTTCCCGTACTATATACAGATTGACCATAAATATTGAATATCGATAATTTGTCAATTTTATTTTGAATATTTTTAAAATTGACAGTTAGATAATCACTTGCCGGATTAGGGTAAATTTCTATACCGGATGCTATTTCCCCTGACAGACCTGTTGCAGAATTATTAATCACATTTGCAAATGCATATTGTCCTGTTCTTAATCCTGTAACGATGATATTTCCTTTACCGTCAATGGGTGAAAATTTTTGTTTTTTAATATTTTGCAATATCCTCCAATCTTCAGAGGCATCTTTTCTATAAACTACCGTGATTGAATCTTCATTGCCATGAGCCAGATCAAAATCGAGTTCGGTATCACTACTGCCATTGTAAAAAAATGTTGCTTTTATGGAATTGTATTCCGGCAACATTCCGGCAATATTCCAAAAATGGCTATTGGATACTCTCAAAATGGTATTGGGATCTTCATTCTTAGCTGTATCCGGAGCCCCCCATATATGTTCAGCATAGATTGGAATACTGTCAGATGACAATTCTTCTGTTGCAAATTTTAATTTTGCTGTTTTTAAATCATATTTTTTATTCATTTTAAGAAAAATCTTTTCTCCCAATTGTCCCATATTGAGTTTTTCCTCTTCATTGATTGTCCAAAATACCGGTTTAAACGGTAAATTAACAGACGCCGAATCAAATTTACCCGAAACAATAATGGTCTTGTTAATTTTATCAAGGCTATCACTATAAAAGCTGATTTCTACCGGTACATTACAATAATAATCAGGTGCATGATGCAATTTTTGTTCAAAAAATATATCTATATTGTAAAGACTATCATTTTTTACAAAATGTGTTGAATCTATTTCAAAAGCACAAAATCCCGGAGAATAGATCCAATCATCAAAGAAACAAGACAGGTCCAGTCCTGTACTTTCTTCCAATTGAATCTCAAATTGATCAGCATCAAGATGACTAAAAGCATATTTTTTCAATATAGATTGCATTCCGGCTTTATACAACGAATCACCCATATAAGTACGGAGATTGTGAATTACCGCTGCACCTTTATTGTATGTCGTAGTACCGTAAGTATGATCCAGAGGCATTCCTGACAATGCTCTGTATCCGTCATCTTTTATATGAGCAGTATTCAAAACTTCTAATTGATTATTCTTCAAAACTTGCAAAAACTTTTCTTTACCAAAGAAATATTCTACAAATAAATGCCATCCATATTCTGCAGTACCTTCTTTGATCCACATATCATAAGCAGTAGTAAGAGTTGTGACATCTCCCCACCAATGATGAGCAAGTTCATGTGTCATAACTCCCATAGTTACTTCAGGATCACCACTATTACCAAGAAAATCATTGAAAGCTATATTAGTCGGATGCTCCATTGCGCCATGGGAAGTCAAAGCATATCCAACCCGGCTCCATTGGTAAGGTCCATACCATGACTCCAAAGCTTCGATTGCAAATGGCAAATATGCAAATGATGTTTTCACTTTGGCAGTATCCTGGGGTTGTGCTACCAGTTGTATCGGAATATTTTTTTCCATTCCATCAAATTCCCAGTTTATTTCCTTATAATTTGATGCCGCTACACCGGCAAGATATGTCGGGATTTGTTTTTCCATTCTGTAATGGTATTCTTTTTTGCCGTTATCCAAAGTGTCAACACCAAGATAAATACCGGTACAATAAGCGATATGACCGGATTTTGTTATTATGTCAAAGTCATAAGTTGATCTTTCTACAAAATTATCAAAACAAGGAAACCAGGATCGTCCGTAATTATGTGGAATTGATGACAATCCTACTCCTAAATTATAAGCTACTCCTTTGTCAAAATAAAAACCTCCAAAACCGGAAGGATCTATTACCGATCTTCCATGATAATAAACAGTTACCCGTAAAGTATCATTGATATTCAAAACAGAATCGAAGTTTATTTTTAAAAAAGGGCTGGTATAAGAGTAATCGATGTTTTTTGAATTAAAAAATACTGAATCTACATTCATTTCCAATAAGTCGAAAATAATATGTTTCAGGTTCTCCATTTTAGGAGAAAAATCAATATCACATTTTCCATTTAGGATTTTGGTACTGAAATTGGTAACATCCATTTTGATACGATAATTTACTATATCAAATGTATCGGATCTGAATGTCAATTCTTCAGCATATTTCAATTCTTCAGGAGTAAAACCTGTATTTTTAAACTTGGATTTAACATATTTACATCCGTATTTTTCAAAGTCATCCTGTGCATTTGACCGGTATGAGAATCCTGTTAATATTAATCCGATAAAAAGAAAGTAAAAGTATTTCATGTATATTAATATTACATTACGATATTAAAAGCTATTATCTGAGATAAAAATCCTATCAAATAGCCCATATAAACCTGTTTTGTAGTATGTGCATTCAAATATAATCTTACTGTTCCGATAAGTCCCGCAATTAAAACTACCATCAACAAAATAAAATAAGTATTTACGGTATATTGTCCTAAAAAATGTAAATTTACATACAATGTATCGTATTTCAATTTGTATTTCATCAATAATACAGCAGCTGTCAACCCTCCCATTCCAACTGTATGAAGACTTATTTTGGTAAAATTATTTATAAAAAAAGAAACAAAAACGGAAAAAACACTGCCCAGCAAAAAAGCTGCAAAAATAATGGGAACTGATGCTGTATTTTTATAATTTAAAAACAACCACATATATACAATACCAACAATAATAAGCGGACCCACTCTTTCCATTTTATCTTTCATGCTAAAAGACTTAATGACATTCAGTTGCTTCAATATCAGGATAGAAATCACGGGAATCACGATTAAACTCACCATTGTATAGGTAAAAAAGATCACTTTTACTTTTTCATCCTGTATCCTGAACAGATACGGATTGATCATCATCAGCAATGCCAGTACATAAACAAGAATGAATAACGGATGGAAAATAAAAGATAATGCTTTTGCTAAAATTTTCATAAATCATCATTTTTTTCTGCTTCCAATTCAGATTTTTTAACAGGCCCGGCTAATTTGTATACCAAAAATCCGATTCCCACTAAAAAATGCAGAATTACTATTGCTACAACGATATAAAGTAGAGTATTGTCGCCCCTCATATTAAAATAATTTTTGAGAACCTATTTAGTGTCTGCCCGAAAACACATCAAATTTAAAATTGATTCTTTTTTAAAAATCAAAGATATAAATAATCTGAAAGTAAGCCAGAGTATTTAATAAAAAATAGTTAGTGTATTTTATTTTTAGGTGTATTTCATTTTTTGCTATTTATCCGGCTTATTCTACCAGCCTCTTAAGACTCAGAAGCTCACAAGAGATTCTGAAGCTGAAGTTTTGAAAAAAAATCCCTATAATCATTCTATTATCCTCAATCCTACCAATTTATCATATCTCCCACCAAAAGGACGGTGGTAAACCAGGATCATATAGTCATTTTCGGTTTCAAACCAAGATCCCTCCATAGCCGAAAGATCAATCTTGTCATCTTTATCCACCAAAGCGTAATAATAATCAAAAACACCTTGTTTAAACAATATTTTCCCTTGATATGCAGATTCGGATTTAATATAATTCAATTTGTTTTCATCATATAACTGCCAGTCACAAAAGCCTCCGACAACATAAACATCACGATCTTTTACCGGAGCCATTGTTTCCAGGGTAAAATAAACATCTGTATATTGTCCTGAAATACTTCCATTGGGATTGTCCGTATTTAATATCAAAAAATTACCATTAATGTCTTTATGGAAAAAATAATTGCTGTATTTTCTGATCAGATCTTTTTCAAGTACAACATCCACTCCTTTTCTATTGATCTCTATGGAATGTATTTCAAGATTGGTAGCATTGAGAGTACGGGTATCAAAATATCTGAATTCATTTAAGGCTTTAAATAAAAAAGGGTCAAAAGCATCAAATTCCAAAACATCTCCCAATATATATTTTGGTTTAACATTTTGTACTGCATCGATCCATTTATCATTTTGTAAAACAGTAACTGTTAATTCTTTCAGAGGATCCACCACTGCATAATCTTTGATATTGAGATTGATGTTCAAGCTTTGATGAGAGTAATATTCCGAAACATTTTTGGAGTGTTCAATAATTGCTTCCACTCCGATTTTATTATCAACAACTAAAAATCTTTTAGTGATTACCGGTTCGTCATCTTCATTGAATACAATCAGAATATAATTGCCGGAAATGATCCATCTGGTATTTGAATTTGGTAATCTTAATGAATAATGAGTGTATTGTAATAATGTAAAAGACGAATTTGTTTTATTCTTGATTTCTTCCCTGTTGAATCCATCTAAAAAATCCGCTTCTTCGAGATTGCTTATCTCCCAATTCCTGTCACAGTGAATTATCGAATAATAATAATCTTTGCTATCTCCTTCTATATCATCAAAAGATAAAATTAAAGCAGGATTTCCGGATATATCTGAAACTGGATAATTTAACGGATTGTTACCGGCATATAATTTTGCCGATTTAATATTTTCCACATACACATAATCTTCAGTGTAATAGTCTTCCTGAGCGTATGAAAATCCAAAAATAAAAAACAAAAATACAATTAATAATAAACGCATATAAATATATTATTAAAAAATATACGTGCCCTTAAAAAGTTGTTTTATAAGCGCTATGTATATAACGGTAATTATTTCATTTTGATATAAAAACTATAATGAACACAAATCTTCATTTTGTCAAAAACAAACCGGCAACAAGTAACAAATAATATTATTTTACTCAATCTCAAATCGGGCGCATTTCATTTTTTCATTTTCCCTGCCCTTTGCCTCTGCCTCTGACTCCTCCCAAGGGGATAAATAAAGGAGAATCAACCCGCAGAGCGAAAAAATGAAATGCACCCCTACAAATAGCATTGTATCTCCATCAATCTCATTCAATCTTAATCAATCTTAATCAATCTTAATCAATCTTACTATTTCAATACTTCCGAATACTTACCGATCATTGTCTGAACATCTGATGGCGGATATCCCACCCATCTGTTGAGTTCTTTCCCTTTTGCATCAAATATTACTACTGTAGGAAATCCTCTGACATGATATTTTCTGGAAAGATTTTGGTTATATTTTTTTTGTTCGGGACTTAATTGGTTTTGTTTTTTTCTCGGAAAATCCAACATAACCAGGACCAGATTGTCTTTTGCAAATTTTTCAAACTCTTCGGTTTCCAAAATATCATGATGTAATTTTTTACATGGAGGACACCAGTCCGATCCTGTAAAAAGCACAAAAACATGTTTACTATTTTCCTTTGCTATTTTAAAACCATCTTCAAGATTTGTTATCCATCCGTGTTCACTTTCAGTTTCCGCTTTATCATTATTGCACGATGCAAGAAATATTACTACAAGTGAAAATATCAGAAATTTAATTTTATTCATAATTATTTATTTAATATTAACTATTCCGGTAAAATCATTTTGACTGAAAAACACATATTTTTAATATTAAAAGTATCCTGCCTGAATAGTTTTGTTTAATAAAAAAGTGCAAAGTTAAAAATATTTAAAAATTTATAGATTTATTCAAATATATTTCTATCACTGACAATAAAGTAAGTAAGATTAAAATATTCCAAAAACACGGAATTTTAGAAAAGATCTTTGATTATATCTTCTTCTGTTATACCTTCTGCTTCAGCTTTATAATTTTTAATGATCCTGTGTCTTAAAACATTTATGGCAACTGCCTGTATGTCTTCAATATCAGGAGAATATTTTCCTGATATGGCTGCATTACATTTGGCTCCCAATACCAGATATTGTGATGCTCTTGGACCGGCTCCCCATGACAAAAACTTATTTGCCATGTCAGAGGCTTTTTCACTTCCCGGACGTGTTTTTGCTGTTAGATTGACAGCATATTCCAAAACATTATCGGCTATGGGGATCTTTCTTACCATTTTTTGAAAAAATAAAATATCATCACCACTTAAAACTTTGTTTACAGTAACATAATTATCCGTAGTTGTATTTTTCACAACATCTATTTCTTCTTCAAAACTTGGATAATGAAGCGGTATATTAAACATGAACCTGTCCAATTGAGCTTCCGGAAGAGGATATGTTCCTTCTTGTTCTATCGGATTTTGTGTAGCTAATACGAAAAAAGGTTTAGGAAGATCATATTTATTCCCGCTTACTGTTACAGATTTTTCCTGCATCGCTTCAAGCAATGCTGCCTGAGTTTTCGGAGGAGTACGGTTGATCTCATCTGCAAGGATTATATTTGCAAATATGGGTCCTTTGTTAAATTGAAAATGCCTGGATTCATCCAAAATTTCAGATCCGGTAATATCACTTGGCATCAAATCGGGAGTAAATTGTATCCTTTTAAAATCAAGGTCCAATGCATCTGAAATTGTTTGGATCAAAAGTGTTTTTGCCAATCCGGGAACCCCGACCAACAAACTATGACCATTGCTGAAAAGACCTGTCAAAACCGATTTGATCACATCATCCTGACCTACAATAATTTTTCCTATTTCCTGCTTTAATTTTTTATATGAATCTGCCAATGCATCAATTGCTTCAACATCCGATTTATATTTTTGCTCCATTTTCTTATTTTTTTAACCTATAATTAACGTTGATATATATGTTTTTGTTTTAGTAATCGATAATTACATTTTTAAACTCATTCAAAATCATCGCTGTTGCTCCCCATACAACATGATCATTAAGTAAAAAGTAAGGAATATCTTCGAGTTCCATTCCATTGTAAAGAGTTACCTTACCGGTTTTCATTTTATTTTGATCAAGCAAATCCTTCAAAGGAATTTCCAAAATATATTGTACCTCACTTGGCTGGGGCACAAATTTAACATTATTATCAGAAAAAACAACATAAGGATGAACTTTAAAATTGCTTACGGGAATAAACAGATCTGTCAGACTTCCTACCGGTTTTATTTTATGTTTTTCTACACCCAACTCTTCTTCCAGTTCCCGCAAAGCGCAATGATAAAGATCAGGATCCGAATTATCAAATTTGCCTCCGGGCAAACTTATCTGTCCCTTGTGTTTATCATTAAAATTATTATGGGTTCTCTGAATAAGAGGAAAATATATTTCATTTTGTTTATTATACAGTAACAATGATACAGCTGCCAATTTAAAATTGTTATGCTTTGGATAATCATGAGACCGTCCGGGAGGAGCCATTTGATACTGTACTTCTTTACCCGGCAATATACCCGAATTTAACCTGTAA
>JALVEG010000483.1 GCA_027031145.1 Saprospiraceae bacterium
AGGATAGTAAGCCAATAAAGAATTGCTTATACCCATAGTCCAGAAAAAAGTACAAATATTGACAATAAAAAGAAATAATTCGAAAGTTGAAGTATCTTCTCTCGAAAAAGAGAGTTTTACCAAAAATATACTTATCAATACCAATGTTACCAGTCTTAGCAATTGATAAAACTGGTATGCAGAAGTAGTCGTCCTTATATTTAGTATTTTCCTTTTTATCTTTATTAAATTTGATGTATCTATTCTGACAGGGCACTTTTGAAATGAAAAAAAACGGTTTCTCAATCCAAATGATTCTACCTGAGCAGATACAATTTGATAAAACAAGCTCAAAATTAATAAAATTTAATAGTTTGGCTCATTATTTGCACTTAATAATATACGGCTTATTGTAAATTATCAGGATATGATCAAAAAGAAAAGGGTTCAAAAAGAGAAGTACATCAAATACAAATCACTAGATCAATTGGAAGATATTGAAAAAAAATTATTTACCATTGCTTTTGATAAAATGGAAAATGCTTATGCTCCTTATTCAAATTTTCACGTTGGTTCTACTTTACTTCTCGAAGACGGAACCATTGTAAGTGGCAGTAATCAGGAAAATGCGTCATACGGTTTAAGTATGTGCGCTGAAAGGGTTGCGCTTTTTAATGCAGGTGCAAATTATCCTGATATTCCTGTAAAAAAATTGGTTGTTGTTACAAAAAATTATAAAAAAGCTGACAAAAAAAATAATACACATGAGAACTGCATTTTAGCTCCTTGTGGAGCATGTAGACAAGTCATTATGGAATATGAAAACAGATTTAATTCCGATATAGAAATATTTCTTATGGATTCAAAAGGTAGTATTTACAAATTCGAGACAGTAAAACAATTATTGCCTTTTGCTTTCGGAGGATATTTTCTAAATTATAATCAATAAGTCATAATAGATGTATTTCATTTTTTCGCTTTTCCCATTCTTTGCCTCTGACTCCTATGCCTCGACAAGCTCGGCAACCGAAGGAGAATCAACCCGCACCGCGAAAAAATGAAATTCCTACCTAATATTGTAACTACTCATAACAAACCAACAATAATTTTATCAACATACTTCGCAATAGCCATAGAAGCAGTTAAACCCGGAGATTCAATCCCGATCAAATTTATTAAATTTGGAAATCCTTTATCTGATTCTTCGTTGATTATGAAATCTCTGTATTCTTGTCCGGGGCCTTGCAATTTTGGTCGGATTCCGGCCTGATCAGGAGAAAGATCGGTCTTTTCCAAAAACGGGAGATATTTTTTTGCTGAGTTATAAAAATCAATTAAATGCGATTCATCAACTTTATAATCATATTCGTTTCTATTCAGGTAAATAGTATTTGGTCCGAGTTTTAAACCACCTCCCAGATCCACAGTTGCATGGACACCTAATCCGGTTAGGTTTTTTAAAGGGACAGGATAGATCAGTCGGGAAACCATTCTGTTTTTTGGAGGATTTACACTGAAATATTCTCCTTTACAAAAATATATCTTATAGTCAGGATCATTGATTCCAACCATTTTAGCGATAATATCCGCTTCAAGTCCGGCACTGTTAATAACAATTCCTGAAGTAAAAGAGAAATTTTCCCCATCAGGATCATTTACTTTTATTTCATATCCTTTATGTTCTTTTAATTTTGAAATTGAATTAACATTTGACAAATAGGAGAATTCAACTCCGTTTAATACGGATTTTGTAATAAAATGTTTCATCAGGTTATGCGTATCAATTATTCCGGTTGAATGGGAAAATAAAGCTTTAATGCCTGCTACATTCGGTTCTAATTCATTGAGTTGCTCTTTTGATATAATAGAAATATCATCAACGTTATTGACTTTAGCTTTTTCCTGCAATCTATACAATTCTTTTACCTCTTCATCATTTGTAGCAACTATAATTTTTCCACATATATTATAAGGTATATTTTCTTTCTCACAAAGAGAATACAACATCTTCCTGCCTTCAACACAAAATTTAGCTTTCAGAGTTCCTTTAGGATAATAAATACCGGAATGGACAACCTCACTATTTCGACTACTGGTCTCCTGTCCAAAACTTCTGTTTTTTTCAATAATAA
>JALVEG010000484.1 GCA_027031145.1 Saprospiraceae bacterium
TATTATCGATTACTTTTTTATAATATTTGATAGATGTTTCAAGATCTCCTTTATTGTAGCTTATCAAACCGATCTTCAAATATGCTTCATTAACCAATTCCGTTTCATTAGGAAATTCTTCAATTATCTTGTTATAGGCTTCATATGCTTTTTGATATTGTTTTATTTCGTCATAAGTATTGGCTAATTCCAGATAAGCATTCGGTCTTATACCTGATGTTTTGTATTTTTCAAGAATATTTTCGAGAATAGCAATTTTATTAAAAGGTTTGGATTTTAAACCATAAATCATTGCTTGTTGAAACAAAGCATAATCAATGTTTCCGGTATTATTTTTCACTAAATATTGATATTGTTCAAAAGCTTTGTCTAGTTCTTTATTATAGAAATAACCATCTCCCATTCTCAAATGGGCATCTGCAGTAATTCTCCATCTCAGTTTTTTATCACTAATAGGGAATCTTTTAAATGAACCTATTGTGTTTTTAAATTTTTCAACTGAATAAGGGTAGTTTTTTAATTTATAATAATTATATCCCTGCAGATAAAATGCAAATGGCGGTTTTGTTAATTCTTCGACATCATCAATTCCTTTGAGCAAAATAAAATACCTGTCTATGTAATTATTGCTTTTAGTATATTCTCCCTTTCTGTAATACAAATCACCTAACCAATAGTGGGTTTGGATCGCAATTTTAATATCACGATTTATTTTTGCAGCTTTTAGAAGGTCTTCTTCTGCCATGTCATATTCACCGTCATTGATTTCCTGCAATGCTTTATAATACGATACATATTGATATGCCTGAAATAATTGAGATGATACATTATCCAGTTTTTCCAAAGTTTCCTGAGCTTTTGCATAATCTTTTGTATTGACAAAAACGGATTTCAGAACATTTTGTGCTTCCATATAATAAGGTGAAGAATCGGGAATTGACAACAAAGAATTAATCGCTTCCCTGTCATAACCCATTTCAGAAGACAATTTACCATAATTTAAAAGACTCTCTTCTTTGATCATTTTATTGAAATCCAGGCTTCCGGCATTTTTAAAAGCAGTTCTGGCTGATTGTTTATCATTCAATTTCAGGTAACAGTCTGCGAGATAATAGTTGGCGTTTTGTCCCATTTCATTTTTGAGATTGGCAATCTCTTTGAATTCAGGTATTGCTTTTTCGCACATCCCAAGCTCATGGTAAATATATCCCAATTGGTAAAAATCTTCCTCTCTCAACTTATCGGTATTTTTTTCATAGATTTCCAAGTGGGGCAGGGCATTTGTATAATCTTTTTTCAGGAAATATGATTGTCCGATCAGATGATGTATTTTGTAAATATTTTTTACATCCTTTATTTTCAATTTGTTTTCACCAACAGCTATTGTCTTATCATAATCTCCTTGCGTAAAATATAGCTGAACAAGGTAATATGGAACAAATTGTCTGTATTCATCTGTATTTTGTATTATATTGAAACTGTTAATAGCTCTTTCAAAATCGTTTTTCAAAAATTGACAAATACCGTAATAATAATGAGCCTGATAATAATATTTTCTATTGGACAAACTGAGTTCTTTAAATAAGACAGCTGCTTTTTCAAATTGTTTTTTTACAAAATAACTATAAGCCAGTTTGAATTTGACATCATCTTCGATATAATAATTCAGCCCGTCAAGATCTACTTTTTCAAATGTAGCAATAGAAGACGTATAATCTTTGTTTCTGAAATAGTAGTTCCCTTTTGATATGTAAGCATCATTTAAAAGTATATGAGAAGAATAATTCAATTCAAAATCTTTCAGCATTTCTTCAGCATAATCCTGATCAGAGTCAAAAGCGATTTTTATCAGATAAAGTTTTGATTCAACATAGTAGAGGTCATTTTTCAATTCTTTATTATTATCTATGTAATTTTGAAATAATTGACGTGATAACTCAAAGTTCTTTTGCTGATATTGTTCTTTTGCTTGTTTAAAAAGACTTTTCGTATCCGTGTTGATACTGGTCAGTTGAGCAAAACCGAAATTGATAAAAAACAAAAATACTATAGAAAGATATATGGATTTCATTTTTATGATTTTAAATCACTTGAAATTTATTAAC
>JALVEG010000485.1 GCA_027031145.1 Saprospiraceae bacterium
TATACGGTATCAAGATTAAGTATTTCTTCAGGGGGAAGTCATGAAATCGGAGTAACTGTTAATTTTGATAAATCTACATTGTTTGAGAAGCCGTACAGGTATAGTGATTGTTTTAATATGTATAGATAATAATGGTTATAGGCGTTGTTTACAAAATAATATCAGGGTTTTTTATATGTTTAAATAATTAGTTAACAAAGAGGTGTAACGGTTATTTGTTCATACTGGAAGATATGGATTGATAAAATTTATATTTGGGGATTTTTAATGAAAAAAAACGGATTATAAAATTATTTACAATTTATTTGTAAAATAATTTATTTTTTAAGTAACTTTGGCAACTCGTTTGAAAATCAAGCGTGAATTATAAATAAATTTTATTGTAAAAACAATAATTTTTAGAATAATTTGTTTTTACTTTGCAGCGAATTTAAATTGTTTTAACTATTTCAGGGACTTTTTTAATGGAAAAACAGTCTCAAAAAACTAAATTTAATTAACAAATGAAAGTTTTATTTAAGATTTTTGGAAGTTTACTTCTCTTTTCTTTGATTATGTCTTCATGCAAACATGAAGAAAGATCAAGTACTACAGGATGGAAATATAATGATCCCGAATGGGGTGGATTTGAAAAATTGGATTATAAAGGACAAGAAACCGGTCCTAATCTTGTTTTAATAGAAGGGGGAACGTTTGTAATGGGATTGACTGAAGAAGATGTTACTTATGAATGGAATAATATTCCAAGAAGGGTGACTGTTTCATCATTTTATATGGATGAAACAGAGGTGGCAAATACCGATTATAGAGAATATTTACATTGGTTAAAAAGAGTTTACAAATCTTATCCGGAAGTTTATCAAAAAGCTCTTCCCGATACTTTGGTGTGGAGGGAAGAATTGGCATACAATGAACCTTATGTAGAGACTTATTTCAGATATCCATCATTTGATGATTATCCGGTTGTAGGAGTCAATTGGATTCAGGCAAATGAATATTCCGATTGGAGATCAGACAGGGTAAATGAAAAAATATTAGTAGAAAAAGGAATTTTAAATCCAAATCCTCAACAAGTTGATTCGGACAATTTCAATACCGAAGCATATTTTGCAGGACAATATCAGGGCAATGTGAGAAAAAATTTACCTGATTTGACCAATGGGGGTGAAAGACCGGTTAGATTTGAAGATGGTATTTTACTTCCTAAATACAGGCTTCCTACAGAAGCTGAATGGGAATATGCCGCATTAGCATTAGTGGGCAATCAGGCTGCTTCCAAAGATGAGATTTATACTGATAGAAGATTTTTTCCTTGGAATGGTTATACTGCCAGATACAAAAGGCATGATAAAAGACAAGGTGCATTTATGGCTAACTTCAAAAGACAAGGAGGTGACTATATGGGTATGGCCGGACGTTTGAATGATAAAGCACCGATACCTGCTCCTGTAAGATCTTTTATGCCTAATGATTTCGGTTTATACAATATGGCTGGTAATGTTAGTGAATGGGTGGCTGATGTTTATCGTAAGACAACATTTACGGAACTGAGCGATGCTGAAAGTCAGGAATTAAATCCGTTCAGAGGTAATGAGTTTAAAGAAAAATTGAAAGATGAAAATGGAAATCTCGTAGAAAAAGATAGTTTGGGACATCTTAAGAAAAGATTTGTAGAAGATCAGGAAGTGGAAAACAGAGATAATTACCGCAAAGGGGATTTGAGAAATTATAGTGATGATGATAGCGAATATGTCACTTATGGTTATGGAAAGAGTTCATTGGTGAATGATCATTCTAGAGTGATCAAAGGTGGTTCATGGGAAGATAGGTTGTATTGGTTATCTCCGGGACAAAGAAGATTTATGGATGAAAGTAAAGGAAGTAGATCTGTAGGATTCAGATGTGCCATGACCAGAGTCGGTTCACAGGCAGGAAATGGAGATAAAGACGGAAATTATTTTGGAAAATCATCAAGAAGATATAAATAGTGTATGCCCGAAAACACATCAAATTTGAAATTGATTCTTTTTGTCATCTTTTGACTTTTTCACAAGTGATTGATACTAAGGCATCAAATCATTGCAAAAAAATCAAAATCTAAACAA
>JALVEG010000486.1 GCA_027031145.1 Saprospiraceae bacterium
AAAAAAATGATATCTGATTTTAAAACAGCGATTAAAACCCTTAGAACCAGCAATTCCAATTTGCATATTATTGCAGTAAACGGGTGTTGTTATGGAATTGACAACAAACCTGACAAAGGAGATTATTTCAAATATTGCGGACAAAGATTTTGGGAATTTATTTCGGATGAACAAAATCTTTATAAAGACATAATTGAGCCTTTAGGTTTTAAAGCCAAAGAAAAAAACGAACAATTTATGGAATCATATTCAAAGATGATTAATAAATTTACGAAAGAATTTATTAATGATTTTTGTAAAGAAAACGGGGAAATTGATTGGGACAAACTGATAGAATTTAACTCGGGTACAAATAAAACATGAGGTCATCACCCATAAAAAGTAGCCGTTGTGTAAATTCAATTCGTTTTTTATGGATAATACTCTTGAATGTAGTAATCATTTTTTGGATAGTGTCTATAAAGACATATCAATTATTTCTATCAATTTATCTGACAAAAACAATGGGATATTTATTAAGTTACCGTTTTTTTGCAGATTTCTAACCGAAAACCTTATCATTAATTCAGGATTGTACTTTTTACTGTAATAGCTTAGACTCTTGCTCCTGACATTCAAATCAGATTTTACTTCAACCGGAATTATATTGTTTTGATATTGAATCAGAAAATCAACTTCCGCCTTACCCGATGATGTCCAATAGGCAATATTTTTGATATTATTTGCGACCAGGCTTTGAGCAATATAGTTCTCAGCCATCGCACCTTTGAACTCAGTAAAAAGCATAGATTTCTCCATTAAAATATTTGGTTCTAAATTTGCCATTGAACGTAAAATACCGATATCAAAAACATATATTTTGAAAGCGGTAAGGTCAACATAAGCACTTAAAGGAAAATTAGGTTTTGTTATCCTGTTTACTTTCAAAATCATTCCGGCTTGTTCCAACCACAACAAAGCACTTTCATATTCTCTTGCTCTAGCTCCTGTTCTGATTACCCTGTAAAGAAATTTACGGTTTTCTCTTGCCAATTGAGAAGGAATAGAATCCCAGATGTATTGGATTTTTATTACATCTTTGATATTCAGGTGCTTTGAAAAATCCAATTTATATGATCTCAAAATATTCTGTAAGACAGCTATCGTTGACTGTATGTTTTTTGTTTCTAATAGTTCATTTACCGCTTCCGGCATACCACCTGAAATAAAATACATTCTGAATACATTCCAAAATTTATTTAAAAATATTTCCGGAATAGCTTCAATTTTGTTTTTGTCAAAAATCGATAAATAAACATCGTAAAGTACCGGATCTTCATTTATCAAATACTCCTCATAAGTCAATGGGTACATATCTATAAACTGTACCTTACCAACAGGGAAAGAAGTCCCTTGTCCAAGAGTAACTCCAAGCAATGAACCGGCACCTACTATATATAACTGAGGTTTATTTTCATAAAAATACTTCAACGAATTTAATGCTTCTTTGCATTCCTGTATCTCATCAAAAACAATGAGAGTATTGGTATTATCTATATCAAATCCCTGCACAAGTGAAAGATTAGAGATTATATCTTTAACATTTTTAGTCTGCCGGAAAAATTGACATAAATCAGGATTTTCATCAAAATTAAAATATGCGGTTCTTTGAAAAAATTTAGTCCCGAAATATTTCAATAGTGTAGTCTTACCTACCTGTCTTGCTCCCATTAAAAGAAGAGGTTTTCTTTTGGCAGCAATACGCCATTTTTCCAATTCCGCTTCTATTTTTCTTTTAAATATCATAACAAATCACATAATTAGTTACAAAAATGTGAAAATATTCACAAAAAAGCAACTAATTGTGTGATTTTTATCTTTTCGAGCTGACAATTTATATATTTGAGACATTGCAAGGGAAGAAGTGAAAATAAAACATACTTGTTTTATAGTAAATTTTAATATATTTTTGTATTGTTTTACGGGTATATGGTGATAATGTGGTGTATTTCATTTTTTCGCTTTTCCCATTGCTTTGCCTCTGACTCCTAAAGGAGAATCAACCCGCAACGCGAAAAAATGAAATGCACCCGATGATAAAGCAATATATTTTTTATTTA
>JALVEG010000487.1 GCA_027031145.1 Saprospiraceae bacterium
AGGGCTATCATTTTTTATACCCGAATTAGAAATTCCTGTATTTATGTTCAGTAAATTATATAAATCCATTTTATATTGATTTCTTATTCCATTATTTCCTGTATTAGAAATCGTTATTTCTGAATTTGCCCCGGAATAAAAAGTTGCACTTAAAAAATTTCTTATTCCATATACAGTAACATCATCAATAGATAAAGCCCCGTTTACTATTGTTGTCCCATAATTTAGTAATCCGGATCCTGTATTGTTCTGTATGCTAAGACTTGCATTTTGTTCTATATTCATTTTCCCACTTACACCAATATTAATGATATAATTGTCACTTACCGGATAACCATTTGATCCCATGAGATCACCCGGAATAATAATTTCACTATCAGTGACGGGAAGATCCAAAAAACTAGCCCAGTTTTTTGAATGATTATAAACATTACTATAACACCCTGTCCAAACAGCATATTTTGGTTTTGTACTGTAATATCCATTATCATTTGCTATAGAAAAAGACCCTCCATTTTTGTTTATTATAACACCCCCTTCATAATTGTTTTTTATATTAGAGTCATGAGTTGAGTTTTCAAGAATAACACCATAATTATCAAAAGAATTACTATCAAAATACCCTGAGCCGGATTTTAATATCCCGCAAGCATAATTGGTAAAACTTCCTGAACTTCCTGTTGAAATAAATGAATTGGGATATGTTGCTAAACTGGAAACAGTACCGTAATTATGAAATTCTCCACCAAGATTATCTATAGCACGCACACCTAGATTTTCGGTAAACAGTAAGTATCCCTGATTCTCGATATATCCTCCTGCTCTGTTCCATATTCCTGATTCTTCAATATCCCAAATAGTCATAGTACCATTAATGTATATTGTTCCAAAATTAAGAATCCCCTGTCCTTCCGTGCTTGGACCTCCTGTATTTGAAATATCAACAGTAGAATTATCACCTATATTTATTTCTCCATAATTTTCAATACCATCATAACTGTTGCCCGGATTAATAGTAAGGTTTCCATTTATATCAATTTGAGTGTTTGTCCCTTTCATATAAAGCTTATAACATACTGCATTATATCCTTCCGGTATTGTTACATGATCGTTATTTGATTCAATAATGGCTACGTCATCAATGTCCGGAACACCCAGTTCCCAATTTCCGGCAATATTCCATTTCCCCTCTCCACCAATCCAAAGGTTATTCTTAGGTTGTGAAAATACTGATGTTGATAATAAAACCGCGATAAAAAAGAAGTGAATTTTTAATTTCATAATTGAATATTTTATTTTTATTTAATCCAATTACAAAGATATACTTACTGAAAAACAAGACTTTCACACTTTGGGGTGATATTTGATTACTGTTTCATTAAACCAAAGATTTTACTAAGTGCTTTATGGCGATTTGAGACTTCCATTTTGGAATAAATATTTTTGAGGTGGGTTTTGATAGTATTTACGGAAATAAAATAGTCCTTTGCCAATTCTTGATTGGATTTTCCTTCAAAAAGACCAGTTAAGAGTTCATATTCACGGTCAGTCAGGGGAGTATCGCACAAATCATCAATTTTTTCTTTTGCAGGAAAACCTGTTTTCTTTTTCTCATCAAGACGATAAACAGCCAATTCTATCGCACCATATAGTTCTCTTTCCGAAAACGGCTTTAAAATATAACCGAAAGGTAGAGTTTTTTTCACCATATCTATTGTGCAGGGATCTGCATAAGAAGTAAGATAGATAAACGGGATACTGTACTTTTCATTCAATACAATTGCAATATCAATGCCTGAAATATCACCGTTCAGTTCTATATCAAGCAGTACGAGATCGGGAAGGCGGCTATGTATCATATCAAGTGCAGTCATACCGTCAAAAGCTATCCCGACAATATGATAATCCAATTGACGTAAACTAAATTCTATATCCTTTGCTATCAAGGCTTCATCTTCGACTATCAATATTTTTATTTTTTCGCTCATTTTCCAATTTTAATATTTAGGGCTTATGACAAATAACCTGGCGGTTTCGACTTATCCTTTTACGTTACTTTATTGCGTCACAATCCCTTATAATCAACATCCGGGATCAAAATGGTCGCTTTTGTTCCATTATCAGAAACAATTTCAAATTTGCCATTCCATTTTTTTAGTAATGCATCTATCAATGTAAATCCAAAGGTAGAATTATCTGACAAATTAGTTTCCCCATCAAATCCAACTCCATTATCGGATATTTCCAGGATCAATTTTTTATCTTTTCTTTTGAAATCAATTTGTATTTTCCCTTTTCTCTCACCTGGAAATGCATATTTCAATATATTAGTGATCAATTCATTAAATATCAATCCCAGAGGGATAACCCTGTCAACATCCAATTCAAAACTTTCAATATTAAAATCTACTTTAATTCTATCCTCATGTATTCTATACGCTTCAAATAGTTCTTTTACCAATTTTTTGAAATATTCATCCAATGACAGATTTATAAGATTTTCTTTTTGATATAAAAATTGATGGATAAGGGACATTGCTCTTACTCTGTTCTTTCCGTCAAGTGAAACCTGTTTTGCTTTTTCATCTTTGATATATCGAGATTGCAAATTGAGCAAACTTGATATCAGCTGAAGGTTATTTTTTACACGATGATGAATTTCTTTAAGCAAAATATCCTTTTGTTTTAATGTTTTCTCAATCAATTTGTTCTTTTCTCTTACCTTATAATATGTAATTCCAAGAAACAATAAAAAAATAAAACCGCTAAATGCTCCGGCAAGAATTATAAATTTCTCCAACTTCTCCTGCTTTAATTTTAACTTATAAACCTTATTGTTTGCAGCTAATAATTCAATTTGCTTTTGTTTTTCATCTGTTTGATACTTTGCTTCCATATCAAGAATTTGCCTTACAAATTTGAATTTGAATAATGAATCCTGCAGATTGTGGTAACTATCTGAAAAAAATAAGCTTTTTTCAAAATTATTTTGTCTTTTCTCAAGTTCTGCACGTGTTTTGTACATATCGATCCTAAACAGCAAATTATTTTTATGCTCAAGATAGTTTTCCACTGTATCAAGACTATTGGAAGCAAGAATGTATTCTCCTTTTATTAATTCAATTTTTGATTTTATTAAATAGTAAAATGATTTTAAAGTCAAATCATATTTGTCAGAAAAATATTTATTAGCCGCATTAAAATATTCCCGGGCTTCATTACTTTTTCCTTCCTTTATCTTCAATTCCGCCAATAACAGATTTGTATTAAAAATATCCTTTTTTGCTCTAAATTTCGTGTAACTTTTCAACGCAATATTTAAAAAGCTGTCTGCTCTTTCATAATTCCCCTTTCGTGATTCGATTTTTCCCCGCAGTGTTGAAATGATTTTTTTACTAATACTATATTTATTTTGCTTAGCCAGCTTTTGAGCTTCGAAAGTATAATATTCCGCCTTCGGAATATCATCAATAAGCAAAAACAATTTAGCCAGTTTGGCCTGATCGAGAATCTTTGATAATTTCTGTACTTTTTTCTTATAATTTATAGAGTATATCAACATTTGAATAGCATTGACATAATCCGCCTTGTTCATATAAAAATTCGCATAACGGGTATATGCATTGGAAATCAAAATACTATCTCGAAACTGTTTAGCCTGTACCAAATTGCTTTTAAATATCTCTTCCAAATTATCATCTTCAATATTAAGCTTTAAAAGCATCTCTGATATTCCAAATCTAGCTCTTAAATTGTTTTTATTTTCATATTTTGTATATACCATCGCCGAATCATAATAATCCATCGCCGATTGATAATCCTTTGCCAATTGATAAACCATACCACGTGCCAAAAATGCTTCACTCAATATAGAATCGTTGTTTTGCTTTTTTGCTAACTCAATTATTTTATCCGAAACAATAAAAAAACTATCCCTGTCAGATATCATAAACTTTTTGGCGACATTATTCAGACTATCAATCTGAGACTGAGAATTCAGTTCAGAACCAAATAACACAACTATGCAACTCAACAATATTCTTAATACCATAATTTATTATTTCTATACAAAGCCCGGGTAAAAAAACGAAATTGATAAAATTCATTTTTTCAATTGACTACTTTAAAATTTTAAAACTACAACCATATATTCGACTTTGTATAATTATTTCCTGTTATTTTGGCGACAAAACAAGCGAAAACTTTAAAATATCAATTATTTACACAAAGATGAGATTATTCAACGGTGAGTAATACACCCGTTCGGGTGATATTGGCAGATCAAATTAAATGAATTGCTTTCATCTTTACTTTTATATTATCATAGAATTACACAAATTAACCGGATAATTTTTCACTTGTGAAAAATGCCAATTAGGTAAATTCGATATATTTGATGATACAAATAAATTAAAATTTTAATTTATATGAGGAAAGTATCCCTTTGCGAAACTCCGCGTTACCTTTGCGGCACTTTGCGAGATACAAAACAACGAATGATTATTATTGATATTCCCGATAACGTAGCTTTAATTTAGAACCCGTAAAAAATAAACCTTTCCATAAAGTAATAAAATACTTAAACTCTCATTTTGTCGTATCTTTGATATATTATTTTACAAATCATTTATAAAACATAAAACTATGGAATATAGAAAAGAAAAAGACAGCATCGGTTACGTAGATGTACCTGCTGACAAATACTGGGGCGCTCAGACTCAACGCTCATTTCAAAACTTTAAGATCGGAGGTCAAAAAATGCCTAAAGAAATAATACGAGCTTTTGCTATTCTTAAGAAAGCTGCTGCTATGGCAAATTCTGAACTTGGAGTTTTGCCAACTGATAAAAAGGATATAATTGTTAAAGTTGCAGATGAAATTTTGGATGGAAAACTCGATGATCAATTTCCTTTGGTTGTATGGCAAACAGGCTCAGGGACTCAGTCCAATATGAACGTCAATGAGGTCATCGCCAATAGAGCCCATGTATTGCTTGGAGGAAAACTTACTGACAGCAAGAAACTTATTCACCCGAATGATGATGTGAATAAATCCCAATCATCGAATGACACTTTCCCTACTGCAATGCACATTGCTGCTTACAAAATTCTTGTTGAAGAAACTATTCCGGCTTTGGAAGCCATGAGAGATGAACTTGACAAAAAGTCAAAAGAATTTATGGATGTAGTCAAAATAGGACGTACTCACTTTATGGATGCTACACCTCTTACCGTTGGACAGGAACTATCAGGATATGTAGCTCAAATAGATCATGGAATCAGGGCTATTAAAAATTCATTTGCTCATTTGTCAGAATTAGCTCTCGGCGGTACTGCTGTCGGAACCGGATTAAATACTCCAAAAGGCTATGATGTATTGGTAGCCAAAAAAATAGCAGAACTCACGGGACTTCCTTTTAGAACAGGCGAGAATAAATATGAGCTCCTTGCGGCAAAAGATGCTTTAGTGGAAGCTCATGGTGCATTAAAGACAGTAGCTGTATCATTATTCAAAATAGGTAATGATATCCGTATGCTTGCTTCAGGACCTCGTAGTGGTATCGGAGAATTAATCATCCCTGCCAATGAACCCGGCTCTTCAATAATGCCCGGAAAAGTAAATCCTACGCAGGTTGAAGCATTGACAATGGCAATGGCTCAGGTAATCGGAAATGATGTTGCAATTTCCGTTGGTGGTATGAACGGGCAATTTGAATTAAATGTATTCAAACCGGTCATAATTTACAATTTTTTGATGAGTGCAAGATTAATAGCTGATGCTTCGAGGAGTTTTACAAAGAACCTATTGAAAGGACTTAAACCTAATTATAAGCGAATTAAGGAACATCTTACCAATTCTTTGATGTTGGTTACAGCATTGAATACGCATATCGGATATGATAAAGCTTCTGAGATTGCAAAAAAAGCTTATAAGGAAGATACCACATTAAAAGAAGCAGCACTTGCTTTGGGATATTTGACTGAAGAAGAATTTGACGAGTGGGTAAGACCTGAAAAAATGGTTGGGAGTTTGGATTAGATATAATCTTAGTTTAGTTATTAATAAAAAAGGGTTCCAAGTCGAACCCTTTTTTATGTCGTTTTAATCACCTTTATTTCACCTTCAAAAATATTTTCCTTTCAGGAATACGGTTTCCTGTTTCCAATAAAACATTGTAATATCCTGTACGGTAATCACTAAAATCTACATCAATTCTATTTGTCCCTATATTTGAAATCAGATCTATTTCTTTTATTTTTTCTCCTTTGATATTTGAAATAATAATTTTCACATCCATACTTTCCATAGTATTAAAAGAAAGTTGAAGAATGTCTGAGACCGGATTGGGATAAGTAATCAAATTAATCTGACTTTGGGGTAAAATACCAATATCTATTTTATTATTGAATTGACCTGACAATATTTGGAATAAAGATGTCGTTGCATCTCCGAATTCATTGGTAATATCCGAATCTGATTTTTCATCTCCTTGCCTGGAAGCCGTAAAAGACCCGGCGGTATAACCTAAGACTTTTAAATAGTATTTTCCCGGTATCAATGATTTTGATCTGTAATGACCAAATTCATCACTGATCATTGTCCCCATATTATTACCATTTTCATCAAAAATCGAAATAAATATAAATTTCAATCCTTTTTCACCGGGTTCCTGTATTCCGTTTTCATTATCATCTAACCATACAAAATCTCCAACCTCACCCAAACGAAATGCTCCCGCATCTACATCATGTTTCCGTTCATTTACTCCAAGATGAAAATACCCTGATGTATTATACCCGTTTCCATCATTAATGTCACTATCCATATCATCATTATTCCGCACATCAGGTCTGGTCAGGTAATAAGACCCCGGTATATTTACTTTAATATAATATTCCCCTGAACTTAAATTATCAAAAAGATAATAACCGTCCAACCCTGTCTCATCATCTTTTCGGGTCAAAACCGAACCAATTATTCCCTTTCCTTTTTTATACAATCGAACCAATACTCCGTTAATTCCCGGCTCACCGTCATCCTGTATTCCATTTCCATTCAGATCTTCCCACACCCTGTCACCAACTGCACTGTGATTATCTAAAACGAATCCTGCATTAATATTTTTTAATTTTGTCACTTCATTAATAATTATCGTGTCAGTAGTTCCAAAATCAATTTTTGAAATGACATCACTATTCAAACTGTCATTATCTCCTACACCGGATTGAGTAAACAAATAGCCTATCTGATTGATAAATTGTATATAATATTTACCTTCAGGAATATTGTAAAAGCTATAATAACCATCCTTTCCTGTTTTCGTATTTGTCGAAGTAAATTTTTTATATTTCAATTCACCGTTTATTTTATACAATCTAACCTCAACTTCATTAATTCCTTTTTCTTCTGTATCCATCAATCCGTTCTTGTCCTTATCAAGCCACACCCTGCCACTTATTTCACTCATATCATCCTTGATAAATCCTGCATAAATATACTGTTTTTTTTCTCCGGGTAGCAAAGTGAAAACATCCGTACTCCCCACGCCATTTGCTTCCGTTATATCCGAATCAATATCAGAATTATTAGTTTTATACGGTTCAGTAGCTCTATAACTCTCCGGTATTTCAAATACAATATAATAAGAACCTGCATTTAACTCATTAAATTCATAATATCCATGTTCATTATTTTTCGCATTGGATATTGTCGAATCAACAACATCTCCTTGATGCTCATATATATATACTTTGATACTATCTATACCGGATTCATTATCATTGAATATACCATCTTTATTATCATCAAACCAAACCCTGCCTGCTGCAATTGATTTTTTTCTTCTGATTCCGGCATCTATATCAGTTCTATGACCATTAGCCGCAACATAAATCATATCCGTAGTATTGTACCCAAACTTATTTGTCACATCACAATCCAACTCCCTGTCATTTCCGATATTCGCCGGAGTCGATTCATAACGGTAAGGTAATAAAAATCTTAAATAATAATCTCCCGGTTCAACATCAAATTGATAATAACCGGATTGAGCATCCCGTTCTTCCGTTACGGTTTGTTGCAATTCCGCACCGTATTTATCGTACAAAATAACCTTAATATCATCCACGCCGGATTCATTGGCATCTTGCAATCCGTTATTATTTTCATCCAACCATACCCTGTCACCTATTGACCCTTTTTTCTTAACAAATCCAAAATCCATATCCACTATCCTTTGCCCCGCTTGTACAGTAAATATATCAGTGGAATTAATGCCGTTATTGCCGGTAATATCACTTATAGCTCCGGGATTGGACTC
>JALVEG010000488.1 GCA_027031145.1 Saprospiraceae bacterium
ATCAAAGTTCCTACTTTAGGGAAACACAATAAACAGGTTAAAATTGTAATTAGAAAAGGAAATAAAGTTTTACCTTTGTTGGAATATAAAATTGAAGAAAATGATAGATGAAAATATTTTAACAAAATTATATTACACTATTGGCGATGTATCGGATATGTTTTCTATCAACGATTCTACATTGAGATATTGGGAAACTGAATTTCCTCAGCTTAAACCTAAAAAAAACAGAAAAGGAGACAGAAGATATACTAAAAAAGATATCCTTATTATCGATAAGATATATACTCTGTTAAAAGTAAGAGGATTTACATTGAAAGGAGCTAAAGAAGAATTGAAAGTTCAGATAAAAGAAGAAAATCAAAAAAATAAAGTTATCACCAGGCTAAAAAGGATAAAAAAAGGTTTGGAAAAAATAAAAGACGAACTGGTTTAAAGGTGTCTCAATAGCTTCCTGTCAGGAAATTGCTATCGAAGTTGGCAATTTGATTTTTATATTCGTTATTGGATACTACCATTTTTGATTTGCACGGACAAGTCTGAAGCAAATTTATTGGGTGTTCGTACTCTTATATCAAAATAGCGTCATTTGTTTGATGATATTTTCTTTCACCATTTCTTCAAATGTTTTCCAATGTTTTATTTCCAGATCTTTTATTTTCTTTTTGGCTTTTTCAAAGTCAGCATATTTAAAAGCTTTTTCAAAATCAATTCTCATCAAAACATCTTTATTTATTGGCCGCTTAGAGTCAGAAAAAATTATTGATTTAAGAAATTTTTGGACAATATCAGAATTTACCAGATAATGTGCGATCTCAGCCATCTTCATTTCTTGAAATCCAATAAAGTAGCAAGTGTCATCTAGCATTATAGGTTTGGCATCAGTCGGGACAACCAAAGTAAAATGTGTTGATTTGTAAAGTCCCGAAATCGCTACCTTGTAAGGAGCAAATGAATAATCGCCAACGCCAAAAATTGAATAATCCGGTTTGTTTTTGTAAATTGATGATTTACGTTTATCAAAAAATTTCTTATGTGAGCTTAAATACTTGTATGTTAGGGGGAATTTTTTCTTTATATATAACGTTTCTTCCCCTATTTTTTTTTGAGTAATGATTGTCAATTTTCTAAAACTGTTTGTCCTGTCTTTCTTCAAGTCAGAACTTTTTAACAAACCATATATTAAGTCATTCTCAAGAGTTATTTCTTCTCCCAAAGCATTTCTGTAATGACCATTTACTTGTTCAAGTTCCATAACTTTGGAACTGTCGTGCTTTATACCTGAACGCCAGACGAATTTTGATTTACCATCAATAATACTTGATTTATTATAATCTTGTATGGAATAAACAAATTTGTTTTTATACCAACCAAAGGTTGTTAATTGCTCTTGAGTATAAAAATCGTACTCTGTGCAAACAAATTCAGGTTCTTTATTTAATTCAGTTATGAATAAACAAGCATTTACAGAAACATTAAATTCTTTCTTTGAATCAATGTTCAACCGCTCCGATTGCCCAATTCTAAACATATTTCTACGTTGCTCCTGAATAAGGTTTTTTACGACAGAGTTTTTAATTAAAAAGGCAAATATTCCATTGTGTTTATTGAAAAATTTAAGCATTAACAGAGAAATATACTCACCTAAATCAAAATTCCCTTTACCCGTTATGGCTTCAAAGCCACTATGTTTTTTGAAATTTGATTTTTTTGGAAGATTATCGGAATCAATTGATCCAAGTTCAGAATTAGTAACCCAAGGCGGATTCCCAATTATTAATGTTTTTAAGTCTTGTGTAGATTTTGCTAAATTTTTATATGAGAATTCAAATGTATTAGCATGAATTATATCTATTTCCGGTTTTAAATTACATTTTGTTAAAAGAAAATATTCTAAAATTTTAAATTTTGTTTCCCATATATAAGGTTGATAAATTTCTACTCCGACAATTTTTTTTAGTGTTTTCCACTGTTTAATTGAGGTAAGCAGAAAATTGCCTTTACCACAAGTTGGTTCTAAAACAAATTCAATGTCTTTGGCTTTAGAAAAGATATACTCAGTAACTTTTTGAGCTAAAACCTGATTTGTCTGAAAGTCGCCATATTCTCTTCTGTCTGGTTCAGAAACGAAAGAAGTACGTTCTTTTATTTTTTCTAATAATTCGGTTGCTTGTTCCTGAGTAGTGAAAAAGTTATTTATGCCACAAACTTCTTTTATAATTGAATTACTTTCTGTAAAATCCAATAGGGCTTTTTGATTCTTTTTGAAGAATTCTAATGTTACATTGCTTATATGTGTTTCAAAACAAATCATCCGGTAATTTTATCTACAACTTTTGTGATACCCTCAACATCTTCTTTAAGGTTGACAATTCTTGCATATTGCAATCTTCATTGTAAAGCATTTGAGATGGTCAGGTACCCTTGTTTTGGTGTATTATTCAGAATTTTATCAGCAATCAATCCAAGCGTAATATCATCCGCAGGGATATTCCTGTCATTAAGGTAAGCAATAATATCTTCTTTAATTGCTCCATCTTGTATCATTTCTCTTATTCGAAATGTTGTTGTATAATCAGCAGTTCTCTCCTTTTCAAGAAAAGAACAACTTACAAAATCAAGTTTTGCTGTATTTGTTTTTGAGTCATCAAGTTTATCATATACAAAAACAAGAAGATTATATCCTAGTCCAAATATTTTTTGTTTTGCGTCTTTAAAAGGACAAGAAGATTGTGGTTGTTTTATAGAAGTTACCTTAATATCGGTTTGAATATTTACTCCCGGTAAGTCTATCCCTTTTGTAGACGAATCTTTTTCATAGATATAATGATCTCCGAGGTATTTTTGAAATTTGTGTTCAATATAAGTTCCTATGGCTTTTCCATCAGTTACTCCGTAAAGATCTTTATTCTGATAAGAAGATTCAATTTCACAAAATTCTTTTGCTGATTTTTTTAATGTATCTATTGTTAATTTTGGTTTCATTTATTTTCGTTCCCTTTTATTTCCTTATTATAAAGTTATCTTATTTAGTTTCAAAGATAAGCAATAATTTATTATTTTTTTTTGATTTTTTTGCAAATATCATAGATCTGGAAAAAAATAAAGAAAATAGGATAATATTTCAATTTGAGCTCCGTCACTTTTTATAATTCAAAAATTAAAGAAAATCGAAATTGATTATTTATGGGATCACTGTCTCGGTGGTTATCAAAACCATAACTTGAATTCGCACTGATAAATTTATACTTGACTCCAAGTCCAAAAGTAAAAATTTGAAAATCTCCTTTTAATGGATTGACATAATAATATCCGGTTCTTAAGGAAATTGTGTTATACAACCGGTACTCCATACCGCCTCCAATGAAATATTCCCTTAGTTCTTCTTTAATTCCACCTGGAGCATCATACCAAGATAAAATCGCAGCATGGATAGATGAACCTTGAAATACCTCACCGGTTGTATCTGGTGTTGGAAGTAATTGTTTGTTTATGTCTAGCGTTAAAGTCAAATTACTAACGTCATTTATATCAATTTTTAGTGCAGATCCAATAGCAAAGTTAGCTGGAATATAATCCCTATTAATACTATTAGTATAAGTGATCTTTGAACCGATATTTTTAATAGCTAACCCAAATGACAGCAAAGCGTCCCTGTCATGTATCTTCAGTTTTGATCTATGATAAAGAGAGAAATCAACTGCAAAAGCTTGAGCAGGATATATATCAATTCCGTTGATCTTACCTTCAATCAGTTTAGAATAAATATATTTGCTTGAAATACCTACACTCAAGTTTTTACTTAATTTTTTAGAAAATGCCCCCTCAATGACGAATTCTTTTGTATTAAACTCCTCTCTAATGCTTTTTGGATTTATTAATTGCTCAAATCTCAAACCCAATGCATGATTATCATCCAACTTGTAATAACCTGAGAAATTAAGTAATAAATAATTATAATCAAATATCTTCCAATGGAAAGAATTGATAGCAATTCCAAATTGTTTTTCTGCAAAAGGCAATTTCGAAGCATTGAAATACATAGAATTAGCATCAGGTGAGATTGCTACGCCCGAAAATCCCAAAGCACCTGATCTTGCATTGGGAATTATACTCAAAAAAGGAACTGCTGAAAATATTATATTAGGCATACAATTCCCATTGGCATCGACTAAACATTTCTTTTCATCATCGAATATATAATCCTGTGCATTGAGTTGAATTTGGGTACACATAGATACGGTTAATAAAACTAATATCCATTTTTTTATCATTTCAATTTATTTTAGAATTTCAATTCAATATTTTCTTCTGAATGGAAAAGAACTTTCAAACTAAACATAAGAAGTTATTTTTTAAATTATGAAATTTCTTTAATTTGTCTTTATACACTTTATAGGATACTACCTGTTTTTATTTTTAATATCATCAATAAATTTCGATACCAACTTAATTCCCATTCGGTCCATTTCTTTTTGGTACTCATCCAGATATAACCAGGTGAATTTCTTTGATGATCTCCATATATTTCTTAAAGGTTGTTCTTTATTTTGAATAAAACCTTTTCCCTTCATTTTTATTTTTCCATCATTATTAATGATATATTCAAATTCCAAATTGATAAAATACGGACTAATTGCTTCAACAAGACTATAGGTATATGCAATAATAAAAATAATTACGTCTCCTTTATTTACATAAAGAAATATTCCAGGCATTTCTTTTAAAGTAATTTCCAATGTGTCTTCCTGTAAATATTCCTTTAAATTTAGACTGTCAGCAGCCTTGTAAATTCCTTCTTTAATTATGTTTGTTTTTGTAACGGTATTTAATTCACATTCAATCGTTGAATTCCAACCCCAGTATAGAATTGCCGGAATAAAATAGCTTTTCTTTTTGTTGCATACATTTTTTTTTGCGAATAAAATCGCTAATAGTTTGTTTTGCCTTTTCGGTTAACGGTTCTTGATTTCCAATAATATCAACGTCTAATTCTATCTTTTTTTTTGATTTCATTATATCAAATTTGAATAATTTAGACGGCTTGTTGTTGGTGTTTTTTGAGTTTCATTTTATAAATCAAAGGATAGATTTAGATTGCCACCTAATCCGTCTCTTATTATTCTAATCAATGTTGATAATCTAATATCGCTTGCATTATTTTCAATCCTTGAAATGTAACTTTTTGTTGTTCCAACCTTTTCAGCAAGTTCTTTTTGCGTCAAATGTTGTTTTTTTCTTGCTTCTTGAATTAAGACACCAATTTTAAAAGCTTCAAAACCTTCATCAAATTCATTTCTGGTTTTGGTTCCTTTTTTTCCGTATTTTTTTTCAATGTGATTATCCCACGAAGTAATGTTCTTATTTGTTTTCATAATATTCCTTTTTTAATTTTTCTGCTCGTTTAATTTCATTTTTAGGCGTTTTCTGTGTTTTCTTTTGAAATCCGCTTAATAGGATTATTAAATTTCCATTATCAAAGAAACAAAATATTCGATAAATTCCTTTCTCTGCATCTACTCTTATTTCCCACAAATCATCAGTATTTGTCAGTTTCTTAAAGAAATTTTTTGGAACAATTGGTGTTGTTCTAATCAATTCAATTGTCCAATCAATCTTTAACTGAACTTTTGCGTTTTGTTTATTATAAAAATCCCAAAAGTGATTTTTATAAATTCCAATTTTCCTATTATTCCGTTCTATTTTACTAAATGGTTTATATTTTACTCTGCAAAGTTACCTAATTAGGTAACAATTTCCAAATTATATTCCACTTTTTTAGTATCAATTAGTCATTTGATAAAAAAAATCTATTTTGATATTCTTAATACTAAATAAAGCATAATAAATGAAAAAATAAGTCCTGTCAGGTTTATTATCAATATTAACTTACTTTTTCTAACTGATTTTATTACTAAAAATAAGCTTGATACTAAAAATATGTTAATTAAAATAGAAAGTGGTAAAACTAATAAACCAAATCCAAACGGTCCCCCACCATTAATAATGATAGAAATTGAATATGGAATAAAGAAAATATTTACAAGAAAAATCAATAAGCCTATAATAATATTTGTAACTTTAATTTTATTATTGAGCATATTTTTGTTTTTTCATTCATTTATTACCGCTGACTCAAAGGAATGTATATATCATTTCCCCTTCCCTGTAAAGAATAATCACAATATTTAGAAAATGAAACAATACATTTCCCCGCACGGTAAATCTAAGGTGTACAAATGCGATTTAAAGTAAAGGAAACGCTTTTATCTTCTTATTAAAAAGTTAATTTATTCAGTTTCAAAGATAAGGAATAATTTATGATTATTTATTGTTAATTTATTCATATTTTTCACTTTTTGCCCGGTTTTTTAGATCGTATGTTTTTAGTTAAGTTCAACTATGCCATTCAATAATTTTTCAATTTCAGGTATATAGGTTTCCAATAATTTTTGAGAAGAATAAGTTACGAATTGGACTGTTCCATTTGTATTTGAAAAATAATACCCATAGAAAGAAAATTTTATTCCCTGAATAGTTCCTTTCATTTGGAGTAATAGCACCTTTTTGTCATTAACAGTTCTATATTCTTCTTTCACAATTTTCAGGTCGGGAGCTGCGGATTTTCCATTTTCAAAAGCAATTGATTTTAATGTTTCAAGAGGGACTTCAATTTTTTCAGTTATAATCATTCCATATAAATCTCCGTCTTTAAACTGAAGCTCATATTCTGCATCCGGATTATCAATAGCTTTCTTAAAAGACCATTTCTGTGGGTTTAAATAGAATCCAATATTCAGTTTATCACTCTTTAATAAAAAAGTTGATTTTTCATCTTTCACAAACTTGTTTGTATTTGTTTTGATTTCTTTCTCTGATAACTGGTCTCCATTTTGGTATTTCCAGGTTCCATCATCATATAGAATTACTTCTTTCCCTTTTTCTGTAACTGCTTTTTGTTGAGCTTGTATAAAGCTAACTGTTAACAGAATAATCAATATTAATGTACTTTTTTTCATATTCCTTTTTAATTAAACACAACTATATTATAGACAGAACAAATATATATTTTTATTCTTCAGTTTCCAAAAAATCATTGAACAAAGTTAAATTGTCCGTAGGACTTATATTATTTTAGTTGAATACTACACACAATTACGATTCATTGTCGAACCGCCGGGTACAGCTTGTCCCCTGAAAGCGGGGAAGAACCGTAGCGCTATGCTGAAGCTTCAGCGTAAGCATACGCTCGGTGGTAACGCTGTTGGCGTCACAAGTTGTGAGAGGCGCACTCCGGCTTTTTAGTCGGAGCCGTCTACTCGATTGTGCGGTCGCTCTTTTTACACCTATTTTATTTTTCTAATAACCATTCAAATACATTTTTGTGGTTTATTCCATTTCTGCTTTGAGTAAAAGCATCCTTTGTTAATAAAAATTTAGGATAATTATCTTTTATTGCTTCTAATGGGGTAAATTCTCTTTTTTCAGTTTCTTCATTTGGTATTTCCCAAGAAACTTGATAATATTCAATTTCTCCATTCCGATTTTTTACAGTAAAATCCACTTCCGTATTACGCAAACGCCCTGTCCATACTTTATAACCTCTTCTTAATAATTCAAGATATACAATATTTTCAAGAATATGCCCTCTATCAGATGTTCTTTCTCTACCAACTAATACATTTAATAAACCAACATCTACTATATAATATTTTTCCAAAGTAGCAAGTTGTTTTTTTCCTTTTATATCAAAGCGATTAACTCTATAAAACACAAAGCTTTCAACAAGATATTCTATGTATTTCTCAATGGTGTTATGATGGATATTTTGGTTATCTGCTTTCAATGCTTTTGAAATACTACTTGGTGAAACTTGATTTCCAATATTGTTTGCTAAAAATTTAACAAGATTACCAAATGCTCTTTTATCATAAATTTTATGCCGCTGGGTTATATCTTTTACTATAATTGTATTGTACAATGCTTCAAGATATTCATAGATTTTATCATAACCTTCTTTTCTCAAATCAACACCTTTTGGTAAAGAAGTTTCATTTACATAATCGTAAAATAGGGCTTCATAATTTAAGTATTTATTGCTTGTATCTATATTTCTGCCTTGCAGATATTCAGAAAATGAAAAAGGTAATATTGAAATTTCAATATATCTTCCGCTTAATAAAGTTGCAAACTCACTTGATAATAAATTAGCGTTAGAACCTGTAATATATATATCAGTATTTTCTGTGGCGTAAAGTCCGTCAACCAATTTTTCAAAATCAGCAATATTTTGAATTTCATCAAGAAATATGTAATT